>DASYZW010000033.1:0-3861 GCA_035945915.1 Verrucomicrobiia bacterium
AACGGCTCGTTTTTATCGTCGTATCCGAGCGAATTGTAATTCAATGAATACGTTCCCAATCCGTTGGTGGTGCGCCAGTCCGCAATCGCGTCCGCAAAATCCTCGGTCATGTTGGGCAGCGCCATGAGCGTGTTGGTGCCCACGGTGTTTAAGTTCAACTTGGACGCCTCGTCCACCAGGCCGAAATACGGCTCTGATGCCGGCATTTCATCCGGATCATGGCCGATGAACCAGAAATGCGAATCGCCCGCCGGAACCGCCGCGGTCTGGTATTGGTTGGTGAGAGGCATGGCGCCGTTGGTGGCGTAATTGAACAGGACATAGCCCGCATATCGCGCCGCGCCTTCAATCGTCTGGTCCGCGGCAAGCCCGCAAACGCGATTGTCCGAGGCGCGCAGCTCATACGTCATCGAGTTTGCAAAATACAGCGCAATACTGATCATGCCGATGGCAATCCAGAGGACGATAATCAGCACAGCCGCCTGTTTGCGGCGCCGGCTGCGAATCGAACTGGATGGAAACAGTTTCATTGCGCGTTCATTACGGCGTTCGTGCGGGCCACGGAATCGATTGGCACGACCATTTCGACTGGCGCCATCTGGTTTCCCACCTGCTGGATGTCGACGCGAACGGCGAGCGGCAGGTTGGTGTTCGCCGACGTGATGCCGGTTGTGTCCCAGGTATTCCACCATTGCGCGCCGTCGTAACACGAAAACGCGATGCTCTGGACGCCGCTCATCATCATCTGGTCTTCGGCCGTGGGCGGGGTGGTCGACAACAAATTTCGCGTGACGCTGCGAATCAGTTCCTTTCCAGCCTCGTTGCGCGTTGTCGGATCGCGCAATTCGTAGGTGACGCGCTGAATATCACCCCAGGGCTGCTGGTCGCCCACTTCACCGGTCGCCGTGTACATTTCAATGGCCACCGGCTCGCCATTGCCGGTGCTCACGACATTCCCGACGCGAAAATCGCCGGATAGCACTTTGGTCGTCCCGTTGGTCGGGGTGACGACGCAGGCCAGGTCGCGCTTCATCGTCGAGATCGTTAGGGCCAGCGGCGTCGCGGCATCCACGTAGTCCTGGGTCGCATTGCGCAAGCGCAGCGCGGCAAAAAAGACGCTGCAAATCGTAATTAACACAATCGCGGCAACGCCCAGCGCCAGAATCATCTCGATGAGCGTAAACGCGCGCATCGGTCGAAGCGTTGAAGCCCTGAAGCGTTGGGGGGTTCCGGTCGTCATGGCGTCTTTCCCGCCGTTCCCATCGGGGTGGTTTGGGTTTGCAAATTGGCCAGGGTGCTCAGTTCCACCGAATAATCGTGCCCCTGCGTGGAAAACGTAACGTTCGCCGTCAGCAATTCCATCGCATCCTGCGGCCAATTCTGGCTCTTCAACGTCCAACGAAATTCATCGGAACCCTCATCGGCGACGCCGCTTTGCGCCCCGGTGTTCCAATTGGTCATTACGATGCTCTGGCTCAAAACCCGGTCGGCTATCCGCGCCGCTTCTCCTTTGCGAACGGCAATTTCCCCCGCGCCGCTGGCCACGTGCAACGCCTCCACGGCGGCCGGTATCACAATCGCCATAAATACCAGCGCCGCCAGCGTTTCGGCCAGGGTAAATCCGCCCTGGCAGGGGCGCCGCGCTGCGGCGTCCGCGCCGCGTTCAGCAGCGCAACCGGGGACGACGGGACGCCCAACCGCGCGCATTCCGCCCGCTTTACGGGCGGGGTCGGCGCGGCGCGCCGCCGCTGGCTTATTTTGAGCTGTCGCTAATTTCATAGCCTGTGCGATTTTGCAATTCGAGCATCCAAAGCGAGTCGTTGCCTTCGGTCAACTGCACCGTCCGCGGGCTGTTTTGATCCACCGTGCCGTCCGGCAAAAAACGAATCGCCGTAAGATGATCAAACGTCGTCATTGTCGACGCGCCTGTATTGACCGGCGTCACTGCCACACTTTCGTTGATTGATAGGTTCTCGGCTTTGGTATCGCCGCCCTTCGGCGGGGTTTCCTCCTCAAGCCCGCAGGTGTTCTGCTTTGTGTTGAACCACAGGACCATCGGCATCCCTTCGGAAACCGCCCGCGATTCCCCGGCGTCGGTCAATGCCAACAGCCTCTGCGCCTCCGAATCCAGGGCGCGGCCGCGCATAAAATCCGAAAACCGGGGCGCGACAATGGAAACGGCCACGACGAGCAACGCCATGACCAAAATCAATTCGATCAGCGTAAAGGCGCATTGGCTTCTTGAGCTATTGTGTTTGCCAGTTTCCAATATCATCCTGGTCTCCTGATTTTCCATCCGGGCCGGCCGACCAAAGGTCGTAGCTGGTTGGATTATGTTTTCCGGGATACGTGTAGAGATACGCGTTGCCCCATGGGTCAACCGGGGCTGCGTCCAGATAAGGACCGTGCCAGTTCCGGGCATTGCGGGGTTTCTGGAGCAAATCCTGCAGGCTCTGTGGATAAAACCCGTTATCCACCTCGAATGCCCCAAGGGCCGTCGCGATGCCGCCTTTGACGTCAGCCTGGACGCGCGTCACGCGCGCCTCCTCGCTTCGTCCGGCGATTTTTGGAACGACGATGGCCGCCAAAATCCCGATGATGGCAACCACGAGCATGATTTCAATCAGGGTAAAACCGCGCTGAAGCCTTGGGCCACATTTGCCCAGACCGGATGCTGCGGGAGCGCGGAACCGTGGCGAATGAGAATGACGATGAGAATAGCTTAGGATTTTCATATTCGACATTTGATGGGTTGTATTAATGGTCATTTTTTGAAAGTGCATTATTTGATGTACTGGCTCATGGAGAGCACCGGGAGCAACATGCCGATGAAAATGAGGCCGATAAAAACGGCGATAAAAAAGAGCAGCATTGGTTCAGCAAAGGACACGGCGGTTTTCAGGTTGCGGTCCAGGTCGCCCTCGGTCACGGTGGAAATCCTGACTAACTCGGCGTCAAGCCGGCCGCTTTCTTCGGCGACCGAGATCATTTCAAGCACCGATCCGGGAAACAGAATTCGGCAATCGGCGAGGCTTTGGCCGAGTCGCCCGCCCTGTTGTACCCGTTCGATGGATTGTCCCACGGCATCCACCAGGATTTGGTTGCCGATGGAGCGGCGCGCAACGTTCAGGCTCTGCACCAAAGGCACGCCGGCGCCCAGCAATGTCCCGAGCATTCGGCTGAACCGCGCCATGGCAAACTGCGCCAGCAATGGGCCGGCCAACGGCACGCGCAAAATGAACCCTTCCCAAACTCTCTTCCCTTTCTCCGAACGAAACCATGTGCTCAACGCGATTCCAATGACGACCGCCCCAACCAAAATGAACAAACCGTACGACCGCAAAATCTGGCTGGTGTTAATGATGACCTGGGTGATCAAGGGCAATGAACCGTGAAGCGTTTTGAATACCTGCTGAAGTTTCGGAACAAAAAAGACCAGCAACGCCGTCAGGATGACCGTCGCAACGCAGAATAAAATGCACGGATAAATCATCGCCGTGAGCACCTTGGATTTCAGTTCCTTTTGGCGGGATTGAAAGTCCGCGATTTGCGCCAGCACCACGTCCAAAAAACCGCCGGCTTCACCCGCTTCAACCATTGCCACGTAAACGCGCGGAAATGTCTCGGGCGATTTTCCCATCGCATCCGCCAGTGACATGCCGTCGACCACCAGGTCGTGTATCTCCTTCCATTTCGCGGCGACCACCGGCGCGGTGGCTTCCTTGCACAGAATAACCAGCGCCCTGCTCAAGGGCACGCCGGCCGCCAGGAGGCTGGACAACAATCGCGTAAAGTTTTCCAGGGCCTTGGCGGAAACTTTTTTTTGACTCAAATTTAAATGAAAAATTCGCCGCCGAGGCC
>DASYZW010000034.1:0-10730 GCA_035945915.1 Verrucomicrobiia bacterium
GGGATGTGCGCAATTACAAGACTGACCCGGTAGAATTAGGATTCTCGAGTATCTTTTGGAATACCGCTTGGACGGGCCGCCAACCGCCGACAACCTTGGGTATTCTTTGTGATCCGGATAGTCCCGCCCTCGCCGAGTTTCCAACGGATTACTTTACTGACTGGAATTGGTGGTACTTGATTCATCGCTCCGGCGCGTTACGGTTGGATCTCCTGCCAAAAAATATCAAACCCATCGTTCGTGTCATTGACGATTGGGTCACGGCGCATCCCTTGGGATTAGTCGTGGAAGGGCAGGTCGGCTCAGGAAAAATCGTCGTCTGCGGATTTGACCTGACCAAGGGCGCAAACGATCCGGTCTCCAGGCAAATGCGCGCGAGCCTCCTTCATTACATGGATTCACAGAAGTTCCAACCTAAGACGGCACTCAACGATGACCAAATTGACAGCCTGATTTCCTTGAATGGCTCTTCAAAATAAACTCCCGTCCTTTTTTGGCGGTCGCGATCACTGTCACGCTGAGTTCTACTCGACCCTAACGAGGAACCAAACCGGACCCGCGCCATGAAATTGTCGCTGCGGGATTATTGAAATGGTTTCCTGCATCTGCTATTAAATAAACAATGATCACGACCACCCAAACCCAAACCTCCGGCCTCAAAGCCGAATTCCATCTCGGTTATATCTGGCTTATCTCGATAGTCGCAGCCCTGGGTGGATTGCTCTTTGGATATGACTGGGTTGTAATCGGTGGCGCCAAGCAATTCTTCGAAAGCTATTTCCAGATAAACAATGCGGAGCAATCCGGCTGGGCAAATAGTTGCGCCCTTATTGGATGCCTGGTCGGGGCGCTGGTGGCCGGCGGCCTCAGCGACAAATTCGGGCGCAAACGACTGCTGATAACATCGGCATTTTTGTTCGCGATAACGTCCCTCGGCAATGCCCTGGCGCCCGATTTCACCGTCTTTGTTGCCTGGCGAATATTGGGCGGCGTGGCGATCGGTCTGGCGTCCAATTTGTCACCGATGTATATCGCCGAAATTGCCCCCGCACAAATGCGCGGCAAACTGGTTTCCATTAATCAGTTGACCATCGTCATTGGAATTTTGCTGGCGCAAATTATCAATTGGTCGCTTGGGCGGCATTTGCCCGCGCTCGCCACCGCAGAATACATTCGCAATTCCTGGTATGGCCAAACCTGCTGGCGCTGGATGTTTGGCCTGACCGCCTTCCCATCGCTTCTGTTTTTTATCGGCATGTTTTTCGTGCCCGAAAGTCCGCGCTGGCTCGCCAAAAACGGCAAGCCCCAGGCCGCGGGCGCCATCTTGCGAAATATCGGCGGCGAAAATTATTCGTCAGCAGCCCTGGCTGAAATCGAGTCAACCCTTGTAAACGAAACCCGGAAAGTCGATTTTGGCGAGCTGTTCCAACCGAAACTCTTCAAAATTCTCATGCTCGGCGTGGGTCTGGCCGTCTTTCAACAATGGTGCGGTATCAACGTCATCTTTAATTATGCCCAGGAAATTTTTCAATCCGCAGGTTACGATATTTCGAGCGTTCTGAAAAACATCGCATGGACCGGATCAGTCAACATGGCGTTTACGTTTGTCGCCCTTGGAATTGTGGACCGCGCGGGGCGGCGCCCATTGATGCTATTCGGCGCTGCGGGCCTGGCAGTTATTTATACGGCGCTCGCCCTGTGCTATCACGCGCGCGTCCAGGGACTGCCGATGCTCCTGCTGGTGCTCGCTGCCATCGCGTGTTATTCCATGTCCCTCGCGCCGGTCGTGTGGGTCGTCATTTCCGAAATCTTTCCAAACCGGATTCGCGGAGCCGCCATGGCGGTCGCCGTTGCCGCCCTGTGGCTCGCATGTTTTCTTCTGACCTTTGGCTTTCCAATCTTGAACGCAACATTGGGCGCCGCCGGAACATTTGCGCTGTACGCCGGAATCTGTGTCCTGGGCTTCATCTTTGTCGCATTTGCCCTTCCGGAGACGAAAAATAAAACGCTCGAAGAGATCGAACGGGAGTTGGTGGATTAACCTGTTTTCGTGGCACGGTTGCCTGTTGATCTGCCGGTCACTTTTCGTCCGACAACCGCAAAAGCACCCCGGCGCCGGGCGCCAGCCAGGTTTGTTCGCCTTCGAACGGTTCAACATCTCCCGCGTATGGCGAAATCAAACTGACGTTTTTGGGCGCATGGCGAAATGTCGGCAGACAGGCGGCGGACGTGTGTAAATTCTCGTTCACGATCATCACGTAACGAGTGCCGTCAACATGGGTAAAATCTCCCACTGCAAAGTCGCCATCCAGGCCGGCGACCAGGCTATTAGTGTCCGGGCCGTGGCATTCTGAGGGCACTTTCCCAAAATGATACACATCGTCCGAAGTTAAATTTAAAAGTGTTGGGGCCAGGTTTTGAATTTGCAGGTTCACGTTTTGGAGGTTGTTCCACGTAGGTGTCGCATGGCCGAATTGATCAATCGCAGCGGCGCGATAATTTCCCACCGGGTAGGCAAAGTACGAGTAATAGACAATTCCGCGCGCCCCGCTGGCCAGGCTGCTGTAGACTTCAAACCTCAAGTCCGCTGGGCTCGGTTCCCGATAGTGAAAATGGGCTACCGCGAGAACAATGTTCCAGAACGGCACGTTATACTTTTTGGCCGCGGCTCGCATTTCCGCCAGGTTGGCCCAATAGCCGTCCCTCAATGTGCCGTCCTCCATCAGCGCGTAGTGGTCATAGCACAATTGGGCCGGCTGAACCGTAGCCGCAAATTGGTCAACGTACCTGGCATACGTCGCCATGCCCAGTTGATCCGGTCCGGCATAATTCGGAAAAAGATTTACATAGGCCGGGGTCCGCGGAGCTGCTTCACGCACGAGGGCAGTCATGATCGCCAGCCCCGGAAATGAACCGGCGCCCGGCTCGTCTCCCAGAAAATATCCGTAGAGCGCCGGACGCTTGCGAACCGCAACAATCGCGGGAAGCGCTTTTTGACGGGCCGTCGCCATGTTGAGCTTGGCCCAATCGTTGTGATAAATGCGTGGATCATAGACGATTCCCTTTATGCCCACTTTTTGGCAGGTGGTCAGGGCCTCCGGAGACACAAAACCCGCGATCGTAAAACCGCACTCTTTAATTTTGCCAATAATCGCCGGATCATCCGGGACTTCATTCCATGGCATGATCGGAAAGAAGACATCCGAGACCGCCGCGTGAATTGGAAGGGCCGCAACCAAGACGAAACCGATGCCAAGGAAAACAGTTTTCGCGAGTAATTTCATAAGCATTAATCAATCCACATCCTCCGGAAACCAGCTTAATGCGTATTCGACAGACTTTCAATGACATTGCTGCGGCGAAAGCGAGAAACATCTTGGCCGGAGGTTGACCCGAGGGCTGACTTGCGCAAGAATACTTGGACGAATATGAGGTTTAAACACGGCATCCTATGGTCCGCGCTTCTTTTTGCCGTGCTGATCTTTATGACCGGCTGTGCCACGCCTCCCCAAAACCTGTTTACCATTTCCGGCCCTGAATGGCATATTCAACAGGGCCAGGGTCTCTGGACGCCTCGCGCCGGCGCTCCGCAGTTTGGCGGCGATATTGTATTCGCAACCGACGACGGCAAGGCTTTCGTTCAGTTCGCTAAGACGCCATTGACCATCGTAACCGCCCAGGTTAGCCCGGATCATTGGCTTATTCGTTTTCCCCAGTTAAATGAATTCTGGTACGGCCGCCAGCCCGCGCCGTCGCGAACGATCTGGCTATATCTGCCCGATGCCCTTGCCGGAAAACCGCTACCCAAGCCGCTCCATTTCGAGAATGAACCCGGTGGCAACTGGCGGCTGACAAATGTTAAAACCGGCGAAATCCTGGAGGGATTTCTTTCGTCGTGAGGGCCTTCCTCAAACGTTGGTGGTGGGTTCTTCTCCTAATCGCGGTCGCCCTTGGCTTTTGGCGGCTGCGATTCGACGTGGACGTGCTCGATTTGCTCCCGTCCGATGAACCATCCGTTGAAGGGTTGAAGCTATATGAACGTCACTTCACCAAGGCCGGTGAACTGCTTATTACTCTCCGCGCGGCGGACGCAGACCAGGCCCAAAACGTCGCGCAAAAACTTGCCGCGACATTGCGTAGCCGCACCAACCTCGTTCGCGAAGTCACCTGGCAACCGCCATGGATGGAACACCCTGAACAACTGGGCGAATTGCTCGGCTGGCTCTGGTTCAACCAGGAACCAGCCACCTTTGCAGACCTCAAAAATCGCCTGGCGCCGGAAAATCTGACGAACGTTTTGGAACAAACAAAGGAAGCTCTTGCCACCTCGATGTCTCCCATGGATTTGGGGCGCTTGGAATATGATCCCTACAACCTGATGTCGCTCCCGGCCATATCCAGCGTCGCCAATTTCTCCAGCGGTCAAAATCAGCAGATGTTTGCCTCAGCAGACGGAAAGTTCCGCGTTCTTTACGTTGAGTCTGCCATCGATCTCTCCGGCTATCGCGCGTGCGAATCCTGGTTAAATGCCATCCATGGAATTGTCGACCAGGCCAGGGGTGCAACTGCCAGCGTTCAGAATTCAGATGTTTCATGGAAAAACGTCCAATTGCGTTTTACCGGCCGGCCCGTTTTCGTCATGGAGATTGCCACCAGCATGCAAAACGATATGAGCCATTCTGTCGGAGCCACTTCGACGATTATCGCCATCCTGTTTTACCTGATGCATCGCCGGCTGCGTCCGATGTTATGGCTGCTCACATTGTTAATGCTTATTCTGATGTCCACTTTGGCGCTCGGCGGCCTCGTGCTGGGTTCCATCAACGTTGTCAGCATGGGATTCGCCGCGGTATTGCTCGGCCTCGCCGTGGATTACGCGGTTGTACACTACCAGGAAGCCCTCGCTCATCCGGACATGACCGTGCCGGAAATCCGCCGTGCAATCGCGCCCAGTATTCTCTGGGCGGCAATTACAACCATGAGCGCGTTCCTCGTCCTGAATTTCGGCGGGTTGCCCGGGCTTGGCCAGCTCGGCACACTCGTCGCCATCGGCATCGGCCTCTCAGCCTGGGTCATGGTCATGATTTATCTGCCTCCTCTTTTTCGGGACCGTCGCGCGCCCCGCCCCAACCAGCCAAAGTTTCACCTGTGGCACTATTTCGTCGCACCTCACGAACCGCCTGTCACCGGGACCACGACGGCTTTTTCCGGCGGCACTGCGCTGCTCGTTACGGGAGCAGTTATGCTTGGCGCTATGGTAATCTTATGCTTCCGTATTCCTGGCCTCGACCGAACGGCAAACGCTTTGCACCCCCAACATAGTCCCGCGCAAATCGCTTTGGACGAAATGACCGTTGAGCTTGGCCTGCCGCCGCAGCCTCTCTGGCTGATCGTCTCCGGCCAGGACGAAACCGATGTCTATGACCGCCTGGTTAAGGCCCAAAAATTGTTGGATGAGGCAAGAACCAATGAAATTGTCGGCCAATTCTTGCTACCCGTCGCATTTTGGCCAAGGTCCGAATTTCAACAGGGGAACCGCCAAACCGCCGCGGCCCTGGGCCGTAAAGGCTCGCTTCTTGCCAGCGCCGCTTTGAATGCCGGCTTTAAAACCAACGCCACGCTGCTTGCAGATGAAGTCGTTCACGAATGGCAACGCGACGGCGAAAGCTCCGCAATCGTTTGGCCCACCAACAGCCTAAGCCAATGGCTGCTGAGCCGTTTTATTACTCGTACGACCAATCAAATCCTCGTGGTCGGATTAGTGTACCCGCCGCCCAAACCGCCAGAAATGCCGGCCATCGCGGACTTGTCTCGTCGCCTGTCCCAAAATGGTGCGCTGCTGTCGAGTTGGGATTTGCTCGGAAGTACCACGTTGAAACGCGTCGAATCCAAAATGTGGCGCCTGATCACGCCCATGGTGATCCTTGTTTTGGCCTCTCTTTGGTTCGCTTTTCGGCGTCCAACGGAAATCCTGTTAGGCGCGGCAGTTCTATGCCTCAGCGGGTTTTGTCTCCTGGCTACAATGGCGCTGGCTGGCTGGACCTGGAATTTGATGAATCTGATGGCCGCGCCCCTTATCCTGGGAACAGGCGTGGATTATACGATATTTATCCAACTCGCCTTGCGACGTCATGGCGGAGATTTAGCCGCCGTCCGCCGTTCGGTCGGACGCGCGCTCATGTTATGTGGCGCGACAGCGGTCACCGGCTTTGGCTCCCTGGGTATGTCCAGCAATCCCGGCATGGCGAGCCTGGGAAGAGTCTGCGCCGTAGGCATTGGCGCGAACATGCTCATTTCTGTGTTTTTGTTGCCTGCATGGTGGCTGGTCATCAGGCGCTTTCAGAAAAGCAGGAAAAACGATGCCTGAGCCGCTTCACCAGGGCTCCGCGCGTCAGCGATCGGGGCCGCCCGCCAAACAAGTCACCCCGGCGTTCTATCGCAGCGGTTTTTGGAAATTCGGTCTCATGGCCGCTCGAACATTCCCGCCCGGCCTTTTGAAAACGATCGCCCGGGCTGGCGCGGGCGCCTATTTGCAATTTCAACCGCGTCGCGCAGACGTGGTCTTCCAAAATTTTCTTCCCGTCTTTGGCAATGACCGCACGGCAGCCGCGACAGCCGCCGGCGCGGCGCACCGAAATTTTGCCGCCAAACTTATCGACCTGTGGCGTGTCGAAAGCGGTGAAAACGTGACGAATTGGCTGACGAATAATTCTGAACTGGAAATTATTCACGCCGCGCGACGCCGCGGGCGTGGAGCTCTGTTCATCACATTGCACTTGGGCAATTGGGAACACGGCGGCCTATTGCTGAAACAGTTGGGCATCCCGCTGACAATCCTTTCGCTGGCCGAACCGGACGATGGCCTGACGGAACTCCGCAACGCTGCCCGCGCCCGCTATGGGGTGGACACGTTGATTATTGGCGAAGACGATTTTGCATTCGTCGAAGTCATTAAACGGCTTCAGTCCGGAGCCGATTTGGCGGTTTCCCTTGACCGGCCTCCCGAACGCGGTGCCGGCGTGCCCGTGCTATTTTTTGACCGGCCCTTTCTCGCGTCACCCGCCGCAGCCGAACTGGCGAGGGCATCCGGCTGTGCGCTCATCGGCGTGACCATTGTCCGCCGGCCAAACGGTTTTGCGGTAAAAGTCCTGCCGGAATTCGTTTACGAACGACGCGCACTGGGCAACCGCGAAGGGCGGGCCGGACTCACCCAGCAAATCCTGCGTGCGTTTGAGCCCGAAATACGCAATAATATAGAGCAATGGTATCAATTTACGCCGATCTGGCCAAAGGAGCGATCGAAACCGTAGCGGGATGGCTCATGGCAACCCGCAATCACCGATTCGCGCTTTGTCTAATTCTATTCCTGTTCACTCTCGCGGCCCGCGCTCAAAACTACGAAGCTCAGTTCAATCAATGGTTCGCCGCCCAGACCAACATGCAGACTTGGTCCGCGAATTTCACGCAGACCCGCTCCCTGATGGCGCTATCCCAACCCCTCAAATCCATGGGAAAGGTTTGGGTGGAACCAGGCAAGTTCCGATGGGAACTTGGCCGGCCGCCCCAAACCATCGTCATCCGAAATCCGGATGAACTTCTTATCCTTTATCCCCGATTCAAACGCGCGGAGGTTTATGCGCTCGACAAAATTCCGCCCGGTCCGATCAAGGATGCCATGTCCCTGCTCGACGTGAGTATTCCGCGCAACAAGGCTGCATTGGAAGACCATTTTCGGCTTTTATCAGCCGCCGTCACAAATTCCACCCTGCAAATGACGCTTCAGCCAAAAAGCCAGTCCGCGCGACAGTTTATCGAATCGGTCGTCATGGGCTTCCACACAAACAACTACGTTATCGCCGATTCCCAAATGGATTTTTCTGACGGCTCGACTCTGCGAAATGATTTCACTGACGTTGTCTTTAACCAGCCGATGGACCCGAAATTGTTTGCCACAAACCTGCCGCCGGACTACACCGTCGTGGAACCGCTAAATCGATGACCAAACCCGGCACTGCTTCGCCCGACATCCTGGCCCTGGCCATGAAATCTCTGCCCCACGGCCCGGAATTTCGCTTCGTGGACCGCATGATCAGCCTTATACCAGGCAAGGAAGGCGTCGGCGAATATCATGTCCGCGGCGACGAATATTATCTGCGCGGACATATGCCGGACGAACCCATTTTGCCCGGGGTACTGCTCATGGAATCTGCCGCGCAGGTTGCCGGGATGGTCGCCCAGGAAGACCCTGCCAATCCGCGCTGGCCCCGGCTGAAACTCGCCGCCTTGCGCGCCGTCAAAATCCACGGCGCTGTGCGCCCCGGCCAGACCCTGCGCATCGAAGCCGTCATCACCGGCCAATTGGACTCGATCATTCAAGCCCAGGTCTCCGCTTTCGTGAAGGACACCAAGGTTCTCTCGGCGGAGCTTTCCCTAACAGCACGGTAAAATGACCGAAACAACGGCCAATCCGGTTCGCGTCTTCCAATTCGAGCGTGACACGTTCGACTATCCTCACGAACTGGTTTGGAAATATCACTTCGATCCGGTCACCGGCGCGATGAGCGTTTGCAAAGCCAATCCGCCGCCCACGTATTATCACCGGTGCTTTGTCATGGTGCGAGCGACTCGCCAATTTCATTACCACGCCCGCTTCAATCCTAATGTTCCGCCGGTTGACGTGAATGCGTATCAGCAACTCATCCGCAAAATCGTCCGCCGCAACGTGCGGCAACGATGTTCAGAGTCCGAACGCATTGTCATTCCGGGCTTCAACGGCCTTCGCGCTTTCAGCCGCGCACACGGGGATCTCCTCAAAGCTCTTTGCGGCGCGCCTTGGGAATCCTATTTTTTACGCAGTCATTGGCGCATGGTTTTTCCCGTCCCCATCTGGTACCGGGAATGGATGGTAAAAAAACTCAAAGACTCTCTCTCCCTCCGCGATTTAACCCTGGTACATCTGTTCCGGTTTCCCCGAATAACCATCAACCACGGCATCGCCTTATACGGATTCGAGGAGTCGGCGGCGGCGATTGAATTTGACGCCTACGACCCGAACATCCCTGAACATCCGGTAAAACTGGTTTACGAAAAACAAAATTGCCAATTTACCTTCGCGCCAAACCGCTATTGGGGCGGCGGCCCGTTAAACGTGATGGAAATCTACTCCGACTGGCCCTATTGAAGTCGTCAACCCAATCGGAAGATTCAACGTTTCAATCGCACGCCTCGCGGCCGCCAAAACGCAATGCCAAAGAAGAAAGTGCCGCAAGTATTGATCCCCAAAATGTAACCGATGTTGTAGGCGCGCCCCGCGTTATTTGACGCATAAATGGGCAAATCGTGCCCGGTAAGCAATCCCGGCAACGCCGCCGGCATGAGTGCCCCATGCAAAAGCCCCATTGCAAAGCCGGCAGTCTGGTCTGTCTTGTAATACCGGGGTGCGGCCCAACCCTGGAGCGCCGCCAGCACCACCGTCAGCACCGTCATCGCCACGAATTTAATGATAATAAACTTCACTAGCGGATAATGAGGCTCCGAGGGAACCCGGACGTCAACCACGGCTGCTTGCTTCGAAACTGATTCTGTCATTCCCATCATGTTCTTCTGAAAATTTTGCTTTTTCAAATCCTTTATTCGCATTTGTTCCTAAACCATCGCCATTTTGCTTCGTTTTGCCGGTTTTCTTTCACTCACTCGTGATTTTTTCACTTGAAGGCAAGCCATTCCAAGTCATACTGGTGAAATAACTGGATAACGATGACTCTGGAAACAGACCCTAAGAAAATTGCCGCCAGACTGTGTGAGTTCGCTCGGACCAATTTCGTAGCCGAAGGACAGGAATTCGACGAAAACAGCCCTTTGTCGCAGGCCGGCATTGACTCCTTCGCCCTGGTGGAACTCCTTCTCTTTTGCGAGCGCGACATCGGTGTGCGCGTCCCGGATTCCCATCTGACCGGCGCCAACCTCACTTCCATGTCCACCCTGGCCGCCTGCATTGCCCAACTCGCTCGCAAAGGCCATGCGCCGTCTTAATTCGATCCGGCATCGCCGACTATGAGCGACCTCCCCAACAGGATTCGACTTGCGCCCGGCGATTATTTCATGCACGCGCAGGACCTCTGGATGCGCCGGTCCGGACTTCAGGGAAATATCTGCTGCGCCGTCATCCATCTGGACCGCGGTTTTGATGTGGACCGGCTTCGCCGCCGCTTGAAAGAGTCGCCCCTGATAGATTGGCTCTCTCGCGCGCGCCTGGTCCGCTCTCCTTTGCCCCTGCTGCCGCCGTCATGGCGATTATCCCAACCGGGTCCCGTCTTTTTCGAACATGACGAAAAGGACGCCCCGATGCCCAACGCCTGGACGCCGCCGAAGGTCGTCTCAGAGCGGCAATTGCACGCGGAACACAATCCGGGCGTCGCGTTCGACGTCCTGCGGCATGCCGATGGCACAACTCATCTGTTTTTTTCCTGGAACCACACACACCTGGATGCCAGCGGCGTGGACTTCATCCTTCACCATCTCAATTCCAACAGCGACACTAACGGCTCGGGTTCCGTCAGGGATTTCATCAGTCCGAAACAAATTAAAGGATTGCCGGTGTCCAAATGGTGGGCCAATGCCAATTTCGCCCATACGTCGATGAAATGGCTGGATGAATCGGGAAAAGAACCGCTCTTCACCCCCGCCCCGTCTGGACCGCGCTCCAACGCGTGCAACAATCATCGTCGCCG
>DASYZW010000035.1:0-4107 GCA_035945915.1 Verrucomicrobiia bacterium
CCACTGGATGAGCTTGGCCCCGAACCGTCGGATCTCGATCCCGCGACATTCGCGGCCGCGCTCAAACAATCCCGTCAATCCGTTAAAATTAAACTGCTCGATCAAAGCCTTATCGCCGGCGTGGGAAATATTTACGCGAGCGAAGCTCTGTTTCGCGCCCGGATTTCACCGAAACTTGCTGCCAATCGATTAACCGCCGCGCAGGCAAACAATTTATTGATCGCCATTCGCGATGTTTTGAATCACGCGATAAAATTTGGCAGCACAGTTCCACTGAAAACGATGAGCGGAAAATCGGGCGCTCTATTTTATTTCGACGACGACGGCGAAGGTTACTATGAGAAGCGGTTGCGGGTTTACGATCGTGCCGGGAAACCATGCTTTAACAAATGCGGGGCCATGATCGAGCAATTCACCCAGGGCGCGCGGAGCACGTATTTTTGTCCGCGCTGCCAGCGGGCGCAAAGACGCTAGGACGTCAACGAGGCCATGAATCCGATTGAGGCGCTCCGGCTGTTCCTGGCGATTCCCCTCCCGGAAGACGTGAGGACGGAACTGCGCCGGCTGCAACGGGACCTGCAACCGCTGCTGCCTCCGCGGGCCGTTCGCTGGACCAAACCGGAACAATTTCATCTTACGGTAAAATTTCTGGGCAACGTCCCGGCCGCGGACACCGATGCGCTGCGCAATTCGGTTCGAAAAGTTTGTGCTGCTGCGCCGCCCATGCGCTTGCGCGCCGAAGGGACGGGCTTCTTTCCCGGTGCGCGATCGCCGCGTATCTTCTGGGTGGAGATCAAGAGCCTCGATGGCTTGCTTGCCGAATTTCAAAGACGACTCGAGTTGTGCGCGCAATCATTCACCGAAAAGGAAGACCAAAAAACATTCACGGCCCATGTCACCCTTGCGCGATTTGAAAAGCTGCGGGCGCATGAAATGGCCAGGCTGACCAATGCAATCCCCTCTGTTATAACGTTTGGTGAATGGACGGCTAAAGAAGTACAACTTATCAAAAGCTCGCTGCAACCGGCTGGCGCATTACATGCTATATTTGATACGTTTAAGACAAAAAATGATTAACCTTGTGAAACTTTTTGGTAACGGTTGTCGTCTGTGAATTTATATGCTTACGCCGCTTCCTTCCAGCAAATGGAACTATGAAATGGCTGCGCACCTGCTAAACCGGGCCGGATTCGGAGGCACGCCGCTTCAGATCCAAAATTTGGCGGACATGACCATGCCGGAGGCCGTTTCTTTCCTGATCGACTACGAAAGGATTCCCGACGCCACCCCCGCGCCAGAGTGGGCGCACCCCGAACCGGACCGGCTGGCGACCATGCGCCGCGTCTATCAAACGGGGACGCCTGAAGAAAAACGTGACGCGCAACGCGGCGAACAAAGACTCCAGGCCCAGCGAATGATCGAGCTGCGCGGCTGGTGGCTCAACCGCATGGCCAAAGGGCCAAGGCCGTTCCAGGAAAAAATGACGCTGTTCTGGCACGGGCATTTTGCGACGAGTTCAGAGAAGGTCCACGAGGCCTACTACATGTGGCGGCAAAACGAATTGTTCCGGCGCCTGGCCACCGATAACTGGCTGCGACTGCTGATCGAAATGGGCAAGGACCCGGCCATGCTCATTTGGCTCGACCAGGCCGAAAGCCGAAAGGAACACGCCAATGAAAATTTTGCCCGCGAGGTCATGGAGCTCTTTGCGCTGGGCATCGGCAATTATACTGAGAAGGACGTGACCGAAGGAGCCCGTGCCCTTACCGGATGGTCGCTTGATCGGCAGGAACAACGGTTCGTCTATCGCCCGCAGTTTCACGATGAAGGCATCAAAACATTCCTGGGTTTGACCGGGAATCTTACGCCCGAGGACGTCCTGGCACAGATTGTCGCGCAACCGCATTCATCGGTGTTCATTACTGGAAAAATCTGGAACTTTTTCGCCGGCCAAATGCCGTCACCCGCCCTGAACCAGGCGATGGCAACGGAATTCCGCAACAACGGAAACAATTTCAAGCCGTTCCTGCGCGTCATGTTTTCCAGCGAGGAGTTTTATTCGCCCGACATCGTCAAGAACGAGGTCAAGAGCCCGGTGCAATGGCTCGTCGGCACGTCGCGGATGCTGGAATCGGATTTGCCGCCGCCCATTGTGTGCATGGGAATGTTGCGCACCCTCGGGCAGGACATTTTTCAACCGCCCAATGTGAAAGGCTGGGACGGCGGATTAAGCTGGATCACTACCAACACGCTACTCGCCCGTTACAACGAAGCGGCCACGCTCGTCACCGGAACTCTCCAGCCGCTGGCCGGCGCCGATTTCAGTCCCAAAGGCAACGGAAAGAAAAACGCCAATGCGGAAAAACGGTTCCAAAGAATGGCCGACCACATCCGCGTGGGCGGAGTGGACGTGGCCAAAATCCTCACGCCGGATGAGCGCGCCAGCAAAGATTTGATCGTCGCCTCAATCCAACACCGGCTCCTCCAAACGGATTTGAGCGACGACCAGGAAAATGCCCTCCGTGATTTTCTTGATTCGCGCACGCAATTGACCGACGCGGACATCCTTACCGTGGTTCGTCTCGTGATGGCCACTCCCGATTACCAGGTCACCTAAAATTTCACTCACCACTCATCCCACGTCACTATGAAAGAGATCACACTCCAAACTCGCCGGCAATTCCTGCGGACCACCGTTCTCGGCAGCGCGCTTTCCTGGACCGTTCCGGCGTTTCTTGCCAACACTTTTAGCGCCCTGCAGAGCCGCGCCGCCGATTCCGCAACGCAAATAGCCACGGGCAAGGATGGCACCATCCTGGTCGTCCTGCAAATGGCCGGCGGCAATGACGGCATTAACACCGTCGTTCCTTACTCCAGCGATTATTACCACAAAGCCCGCCCGCGCATCGGCCTGTCCGCCGACAAGGTCTTGAAGCTCACGGACCAGGTCGGGTTCCATCCCGCGATGACCGGCTTCAAAAGCTTGTACGATTCCGGCAACCTGTCCGTCGTCCAGGGCGTCGGTTATCCCAATCCCAATCGTTCTCACTTCCGGTCAACCGAGATTTGGCAAACCGCCACCGACGCCGATAAGTTTGATACGTACGGATGGATTGGCCGCTATTTCGACAACGATTGTGGCGGTTGCGATCCGACTGTCGGCGTGGCCGTGGAAGACCAGTTGCCACAGTCGTTCTTTTCCAAGTCGCTTAAAGGCGTCTGTATGACCAACCCGCAAAATTACCGCTTTATGCCCGGCGATCATCCGCGCCCGGGCCAAATGGACATGGTTGAGTCGTCCTACGAAAAGCTGAATGATATCACCATCACGACGGCTGCGGATGAGAATTCCGGCGGCAGTATCGGAATGCTCGCTGCCGCCATGCCAATGACCGGCGGGCGGGCGGTCGATTTTATTGAGCGAACAGCACTGGATGCGCAAGTGAGCTCCGATGAAATCCGGAAGATTGCCGCCCAAGTCCAAAACCAGGCGCAATATCCGGCCTCACAACTTGGCAGTTCGCTCAAGCTTGTCGCAAAGCTCATCGGCGGCGGTTTGCCCACACGCATCTATTACGTGTCCCAGGGCGGCTACGACACCCACGTCAACCAGGTCGCCACGCAACAGCGGTTGCTCGGGGACCTTGGCGACTCGGTCAAAGCCTTTGTCGACGATTTGAAAGCGCAGGGCAACATGCAGCGGGTGCTGGTCATGACGTTCAGCGAATTCGGACGGCGCGTATCTGAAAATGCCAACGGCGGCACCGACCATGGAGCGGCCGCGCCCATTTTCATCGTGGGCAACAAAGTCAGCGCCGGGTTGCACGGCGCCTATCCCAGCCTCGCGCCGGAAGACTTGTACGAGGGAGACATCAAATACAATGTCGATTTCCGCAGTGTTTATGCCGGGGTGCTCGAAGGCTGGTTGAAAACACCCAGCGCGCCGATTTTAGGACGACAGTTTACGCCGTTGGGCCTCGTGTAATGCGGTGCGGGATAAGCCCCGACTTGCGCCGACGATCATGCTTCGTTCGCCGGAGCGCTGCCGTTTTAATATTTCAACGCTTTTAGCGTTTCAATGAATCAGGATCGTCCGCCGATATAACT
>DASYZW010000036.1:0-10112 GCA_035945915.1 Verrucomicrobiia bacterium
TTATTTAGCCGGCTCGGGCCACCCGTCTTTGGTCCAGATTATCTTCGCGAGAGCCAGGCGGGAGCGGCCGTGCGTGGCGGCGTCATAGTAATGGTAGCTGAACCAGGTTGTGCCGCCCTCTTTCAGAATCCCGATGTGTCCGGGGCCGATGAACCGGCCGGTGCTCACCAAAAATTTTGTGCCGCCATCAGCTTCGAGGTCCCGGCCGTCGCGATCGACGTATGGCCCGGTCACCATCGTGGCGCGGCCCACACGCACTTCGTAAGTGCTGTTGGTCCCTTCGCAGCATTGGCCCCAGTTCACAAACAGGTAATAAAATTTGTCATGCCGCGTCAGGCACGAGGCTTCGATGGAATAATTCCATGCGACGGGATACGTGGCCGCGCCCGGAGGTCGCAGCCCGGTATGGGCATCCAGCGGGGTGATGTAGATCCCGTGCCAATATGAGCCGAACGACATCCACAATTTGCCGTCGTCATCCAGCATGACGCTAGGGTCAATCGTGTTGTAGTCGCCGCCGTTGGTGGAGGCGATCACAATGCCATGGTCCGTCCAATGATAATTCGGCGCGGATTCGTCGAGCGTCGGGCTCGTGGCCAGGCCGATGGCCGAGACCTGTTTGCCCCACGACGATACGGCGTAGTAGAGCAGGAATTGACCGTTGACGTGAATGATGTCCGGCGCCCAAAAAACGCCGGTAAATTCCGGCACGGCCTTTTGCGTCCATGCAGGCGGATCGGAAAAGACCGGAGACAGGTTCGTCCAATGGATCAGGTCCGGCGACGATTTGACCTGGATGCCGTCGCCGGTGCCGAAAACGTAATATTTAGCGCCGTCCTTGATGATGGTGGAGGGGTCATGAATAAACGTCTGGCCCGTGAGCGCGAGCGGCTCGAAATGCGGGCTGACGATATCGTCCGCATTGGCGCCCAGACGGGTGACGACTAACACCAATCCGATGAACGCGCAGCGAACGATCTTTTGAAAGTGGCGCGAAGGCAGTACAAGAAAACATTCCCGCAAATTGCGTTGCCCGTTCGGTATATTCATAGAGTCATTCATTGAGCCAGAAACGCAAAATCTCTTGAAGCTTTATTTTTGGCGTAGACTTTTCTCGCAATCGACGTCGCCTGCGAAGAGCATCGCCCCTGCCGTTGAAGCAGCTCAACCTTTTGACGGCAAAAGAATTTGTTTGGCAATCGCGTTCGCATGCCTATCGTAATTGCGATGAAATCAGATGATTTTTCCGGCTCCCGCGTTCTGGTCACCGGCGGCGCGGGATTTATCGGCAGCGCGCTGGTCTGGGCCCTGAATCGGCGCGGCTGCGAGGACATCGTCGTGTGCGATATCCTGGGTACCAGTGAAAAATGGCGCAACCTGACGCCATTGCGCTTTGCCGATTATGTCGAGGGCGACGTGCTTATGTCACGATTGCAGAGCGGCGCGCTCGGGAAGTTCGATCTGGTCCTGCACATGGGCGCGTGCTCGGCCACGACGGAGCGCGACGCAACCTATCTCATTCGCAACAACTACGAATTCACCAAGGACCTCGCGACCTGGGCGCTGGGCGCGAAGGCGCGGTTTGTTTATGCGTCTTCCGCGGCGACGTATGGAGACGGCTCAGCCGGGATGGAAGACGGGGACGAAAAAATTGAGTCGCTGCGACCGCTCAACATGTACGGTTATTCCAAGCAGATGTTCGATTTATACGCCAAACGCAAAGGTTTCCTGAAACGCATCGTGGGGCTGAAATATTTCAACGTATACGGCCCGAACGAAGATCACAAGGGGGACATGCGGTCGCTCGTCCACAAAAGTTTTGCGCAGGTGAAAAATGAGAACGTGATCCGGCTCTTTAAGAGCTATCGCAAGGACTACAAGGACGGCGAACAGAAGCGGGATTTTCTATACGTGAAGGATGCCGTGGCCATGACGTTGCACCTGGCGGCGACCAAAACCGCCGGCGGCCTGTTTAATATCGGCAGCGGCGCGGCGCGAACATGGATCGACCTGGCCAACGCGGTTTTTGACGCGCTCGGGAAAAAGTCGAAAATCGAGTTTATCGAGATGCCGGAAACAATCCGGGACAAATACCAGTACTTCACGCAGGCGGATATCTCACGGCTCCGTGTTGCCGGCTATGGAAAAAAAATCACGTCGCTGGAAGATGCAGTGACGGATTACGTGCGGAATTACCTGGAGCCGGACAAACGGTTGGACCGTTGAACGGGCGCCTTTATGTGTTGAGACTTTGAAAAAGTTGAAGTGTTGAAACGGGTGGCTGGTTTTCGCCACGCAACCACCCGCTGAAGCTCACCGCTGGATTGGCGCTTTACCGCGTCAATCGCAAATCGCAAATCCTGAATTCCCGCGCTTACTTTTCAGCGATCAACGAGGTTTTCTCGACTGCGCCGGGGATTTCTTTGCGCGACACTACGACGTGGTCCACGAGGCCATACGTTTTTGCCTCGTCGGCGGACATGAAACGGTCGCGGTCGGTGTCTTTCTCGATTTCATCGAGGGTGCGCCCGGAATGTTTGGCGAGGATTTGGTTGAGGCGGTCTTTGAGGCGGAGGATTTCCTTGGCCTGGATGCTGATGTCAGTGGCCTGGCCCTGCACGCCGCCCCAGGGCTGGTGAATCATGATGCGGGCGTTGGGCAGCGCATAGCGCTTGTTTTTGGTGCCCGCCGCAAGCAGGACCGCGCCCATGCTCGCCGCCTGGCCGACGCAGTAGGTATTCACGTCGCAAGTGAGATATTGAATGGTGTCGTAAATCGCCAGGCCCGCGGTCACGCTGCCGCCGGGTGAATTAATGTACAGATGGATGTCTTTCTTCGAATCGGCCATCTGGAGGAACAAGAGCTGCGCGATAATGATATTGGAAACGTTGTCATCCACGGGCGTGCCCAGGAAGATGATGCGATCAACGAGCAGCCGGGAATAAATGTCCCAGGTCCGCTCTCCGCGGCCAGTCTGCTCGACTACAATTGGAACGAGAAAATTTTGCATGTGTTAGACACTACTTCATCTGTCAATATACGCAACGGATATTTGGGAGCATTAAAGACGTTAAAAGCGTTAAAAGCGTTAAAACGGGGTGGCGGAACGCCCGGGGTATCCATGAATCTCACGGCGTTAAGATTTCAATATCGGGCGCCACATGTTGAAAGTGCGATGGATTGCGGGTGACGATCTGGACGGCTTTCTTTCGACGGGCAAAAGTCGCATGCACTGAATCGTAAATTCCGCCGCCCATGACTCCCCGGGACCGGGCTTCTCGAATGGCCACTTCGTAGTCCGCTAAAATTAGAGCTTCCACTTTTATTGTGTCCCGCAGAGTTAAAGTCAATTCAGTTGCCACGTCGACTGGCACCTTATAAAAGCCCGTGAGCGTGGCGAAGGATTCCGCCAGCGCATGGGCATTTGTGAAAGGCCGCCCGGACTGTTCAATTGCGGCGAGGCAGGCTATGTGCTCCGGATGCGATTCCAAGACCGCTCCAACCAAAATCCCGGTATCAACAAAAGTCATCGGGTATAATGACGCGATTGTTCGATCGCCTCTTCGATTGCCGTAGCCGGAACGGAACCGGTCCAGACCTTCAATTTGCCACGTTTGACGATCCGGCCGGAGGCATTCGCTTCCATTTCCAAAACAATGCGTCCCGGCGTCGCCGAAACGAGAAGTTTTTGTTTCCGTGGAATGCCGGCTGCCCGCCGCAACTCCCGGGAGAGTACAATCCGATTGGAGGCGTCCAAAGCAACGATCGCTTTCATGGCATTACTATGGCGCGGTGATGGCGTATTTTCAAGCGGAAACCGAGAGCCCCGCCCTTGATTCATTGCGGTGACATGCGCCTCCAAATCAGCACAAATGCCGGCGCGAAATCGGACGGCGTTTCCTTAATCCACTGACTGACGCGGGCCGGCGCGAACCAATCGCCGGCCTCAATTTCATCCGGATCGAGTTGAAAGGGACCTTCACTGCGGCAGTGATAGACCCAGACGAACTCGGAATCGGTTTCGTAACAGGCGTCTATTTTAAAAAGTCTTTCGGGCGGAGTTTTTAGAGTCAGGCCAATTTCCTCGGCCAATTCACGAACGGCGGTCTGGTCGTAATCTTCGCCCGCATCCACGTGCCCGGAGCAGGAGGAATCCCAAACGCCGGGCTGGCGGTCTTTTTTCATGGACCGCTTTTGCAAAAAGATTTCGTGGCGGGAATTAAAGACGAGGACGTGCACCGCGCGATGCAACAGTCCGTGCGCGTGGACTCGACTGCGGGGTGCTTGTCCAATCACCTCGTCGCGGTTGTTGACGATGTCAAAGATGTCTTCGGGTTTGGCCATGTACTGCCACTATCGTTATCGCAAAGCCGCCTCAGGTCAATCATTCGAGTACCTAATTCGACAGTCGGAACCTGGCCGGTCTAGTCCTGGGCGATGGCGTCATCAGTTTTGGCTAGGGCCGCGGGTATTGAATCGGCGGCGCCGATTCTCCACAATTACAGCTATAGCCATGGCCATGCGAATTACTCCAATAGCCTTAGCGCTTTTAGTCACGACGACGGCCTTGCGCCTGAGGGCCGGCGATGCGCCGCCGTCTGACTGGATCGATCCGGATACCGGGCATCGGGTGCTGCGGCTCTCCACTGTGCCGGGAAGTGAGAGCCTCTATTTCAACCTGAATGCGTGGACTGCCCGGGGCGATAAACTGGCTTATTACGCGCCGGATGGGATTTATGATTACAATTTTAAGACCCATCAAAACGAGCGTGTCGTAAGCGGCGCCAATATTTCGGGCGTTATTGTTGGCCGAAATTCCCGGGAGGTCTATTACGTCCGGCGCGTGGACCATGAATTCACCGCGTTTTCGACGCATTTGGACACCCATGAAACGCGGGAGATTGGCAAAGTGCCCGGCGGCGGTTCTTTATTGTCGGTGAACGCGGATGACACGCTTTTGGCGGGCAGCTTTGTGGCAGACGGCGGCCGTTTTCATGGAATCCCTGGAGAACGAAAGGGCACGATGATGGCGAGGCGCCTCGCCTCGCATGATCGCATGGCGCTATTTACGCTCAATATCAAGACCGGCAACCTGAACGTGTTCAATCAATCGACCGACTGGTTAAACCACGTGCAATTTTCGCCCACGGATCCGGGGCTCATCCTGTTTTGTCACGAGGGACCGTGGCATTTGGTGGATCGTATCTGGACGATTCATTCCGACGGCACAGCGCTGAAATTGATTCATCCACGCACGATGCAAATGGAAATTGCGGGGCACGAATTTTTCAGCCCGGATGGCAAATGGATTTGGTATGATCTTCAAAGGCCTCGTGGCGAGAATTTCTGGCTGGGCGGTTATGAAATCAATACGGGCAGGCGACTGTGGTATCACATGCAGCGGGACGAATGGTCCATTCACTTTAATGTGTCCCATGACGGCACGCTCTTCGCCGGTGACGGCGGCGATTCGGGCCAGGTGGCACACGCGCAAAACGGCAGATGGCTGTACCTCTTCCATCCACGGTTGACTGATGCGTCGTCGGAAAAGGGCATGGACACGAAGGGCATGATTCAAACCGGCGTTTTCGATTCCGAAAAACTGGTCAACATGGCCAAACAGAATTATACGCTTGAACCCAACGTCAATTTCTCCCCGGACGATAAGTGGATTATTTTCCGCTCGAATATGTTCGGGCCGGAATACGTTTTTGCAGTCGAAGTGGCGCGGGCACAATAATCCCGCATTTTTGCCGTTTACAGCTATTGAACTCCGATCTGTTCCGTTCCACATTACCGGCCATGAAAGCATCGCCGGTCTTACTTTTACTCGTGGTTTTTTCGTTACCCGTGGCCGCGCAGACCAACAGCGCGAACACGATCGGGGCCGAGGCAAAACTGGCGGTGAACCCGGCGTTTTCCGCCAATCGGATTGACGTTCGATACGGCAAGGCCGGCGGGCAGAGATTACTGCTTGATGCGCGGGTCCCGAATGGAAGTGGTCCATTTCCCGTGCTCATCATCGTGCACGGCGGCGGCTGGATGACGGGGGACAAGGAAGGGGACATCGTGCCGCTGGTGGCGCCGTACGCGACGAATTTTGTCTGGTTTACGATTAATTACCGGCTTGCGCCGAAAGGCCGCTGGCCGGCCTGTTTCGACGATCTGCAAACCGCCGTTCGATGGGTGAAACAGCATGCAACGGAATTCAAAGGCGACCCGGAACGAATCGCCCTGATCGGCTACTCCGCAGGCGGGCATCTTGTGACGCTGGCCGGCACGCTTGCGTCGGCGGACGTCCATGTTCAGGCCATTGTCGGGATGGCTCCGCCCACTGATTTGGTTTGGGACAATGATCGGCGTGGGGGGCTTTCAACATCGATGCGCAATCTGTTTAATTTTGGCACGACCAACATTACCAACGGCCGGCGGGCCGTGTTAAAACGATATTCACCGCTGACCTATGTGAAACCTGGCCTGCAACCGTTCCTGCTGGTCCAGGGCAGCGCTGATCGGACGGTCCCATACCCGGAGACGACGAATTTTATGGCCGCGCTTCAATCCGCCAGCGTTCCGTGCGATTTGCTGGTGATTACGAACGGACAACACCGGATTACCGACTGGGCGACATATCGTCCCGGCTGGCAGATGGAACTCGTGAGCTGGTTGAATGAGAAGCTCGCGCGGTGAGGTATTAACGCGCGTTTGACCCGCGTTCCATCCGCAGCTAAGGTTCTGGTTGTGACGACGGAACAATACGACGACGCCATGTTCGACTTCAGCCGGGGCGAGTTTGACAGCGCGATTGGGAAATTAAAGGCAGTCCTGGAGCGGGAACCCGAACATTTCGACGCGCAATTGGCGCTGGGAATGGCCTACTATCGCAAGGGTGATTATGCGTCGGCAATTGCGGAAGGTCACAAGGCGGAGAAATTGCGGCCGCGCGAACAACTGGTCCACACCAACCTCTCGCTTTTCTACATGAAGGCCGGCGACAAGGTGACGGCGGAGCATCACGGGTTGCAGGCAAAAATTGAATCCTGGCGGGAAGACGCAAAAAAGGACCCGAACGCGGCAAAGGCCGAAGCGAACCCGGAATTGCAAATGGCCCGGCAAACGCCGCAGCCGATGAAATTCCCGAGCCAGCCGTGGAAAAAGAAAGCGGACAAATAATATGAAAACAGCATATGAACTTGCCATGGAGCGCTTGAACAAGAGCGCGCCCGCGGTAAAACTTTCTGAGACCCAGAAAAAGGAGCTTGCGGAATTGGATTCGAAATACGCCGCGAAAATCGCCGAGCGGGAAATTGCGCTCAATTCAGAAATCGCAAACGCGGCCGGAGATTTCGATAAAGCGGAGGCGTTGCGCCAGCAACTCATCACGGAGCGCAAAAAACTCCAGGCCGAATTGGAAGATAAAAAGGAGCAGACCCGGGCCCGGCGATAAGCAACAGCGAAAACGACGTTAAAAATACCGGGACTGCAGCGAATTGAAGACCGGGAAAACCTCTCTTTCACGGTCCCGTTCGATCGCTTTGGTTCCTTCATCGTATACGGATTCGACCGCCTGGTGCAGATCTTCGCTGTTGACCTGGTCCATCCTGGCAAGGACTTCAAACATGGGCAGTTGCCGGCCGGTGTGGTTGCGCACGAGCCAGACCGTGTACGTGTCATTGGGTTCGTAGGCGACGGTCATGCGCCAGTTTTCGCCCGGCCGCCCGTTCACGCGGAAACTGAGGCCGACTTCGTACTTCAGCATTCCATTTTCGCTAACGTGCGAGCGAAAGGAGGAGCGACATTCGTGGTCGCGTCCATTGGGCGGATGAATGAAGAATAACTCATGGCCGCCCACATACTCGAGAGCGCCAACCATGCCGTGCCTAAGTTGTTCCATGATAGCCTGGATCGAATAGGGAGTGATTTTCATCGGAATTGACCGCGCCCGTGCCTCCGGCGCGGCGCCGTCTCTTCAAATTGGAAAGAACTGGATGGCATTATGCTTTAAATTTTTTGAATCTCTCTGGTGATGGCACGGCTGGGTTATCCGCTTTGGCATGCATTTTATCAAGTAAAACTTGTTAACATAATTATCCACCCTGAATAACCCTGTATTTCCATGGGCCGGGAGTGCGCGAATTTATTTTGGTTTTTTCTTTTGCATTTTTATTCTAATACTGTCGGAAGATGAAACGATGTCTTCTCCTTGCCGCCGCGCTCGTTGCCTTTGCTATGGCTGCCTCTGCTGATCCGGTCGCCGCGCCCGGGAAAATCGGGGCGCTCGACGCAGCCAAATTTTATGGCCAGGAAATGATTGTGACGGGCAAAGTCGCGGAGGTGACCATCCGTCCGCGGATAGTCTTTTTGAATTTGGACAAACCATATCCGCAGTCACCGCTGGCCCTGGTGATTTTTCCGGCCGCGACGAACCAGTTCGCGAATTTGAACGCTCTCAAGGGCGCATCTGTGGAGGCGAAGGGAAAGATTATCAGCTATCACAATCGTCCGGAAATTGTTTTGGAAAGGTCAAATCAACTGACAGTGACCGGGACGACTGTGAAATCCGCGAAGTGACTGGCTTAAAACGGGATTCGCTCACGTTTCGGTGAGTTTAGCTGACCAGGACGCGGGAGCCAGCTCGCCCCGGTTCATTGGGATATGCAGACGGATATTACTGTTTTGTCGCGGGCGCAGAAGGAATGGCGTTAGTCCGCGGCAAACGTCCGATCCAAATACCGGAGACGGCGTATTTCCATTCCAGTCCGGAGATGTTCGGGGCGCCGCCAGCTCCTCTCACAACCAAACGGTCTGCCGGGGTCATTTGTTGAACCCACGGTTCATACGCTTTGCCATCGTTAAAATTCCATAGAATTTTGTGATAAATCTCAAAATCCTGTTTCGGCATCCAGGTCGGTTCAAAACCCAGCATGTATCGCCAATCGGCAGTCGGATTCTTAAAGAACGTTTGGTAGAACAGCGTCATATCAACGGTATAGAAAGTACCACCCTTGTCCGGCATCCAGCCTTTCAGGTTGGGATCATCTGCGCTCAAGTATTGCTGCGTCAAATCCTTTGTCCAGCGGCTGCCGTAATCGGACGTGACACTCAGGAAGGCCGCCAGGGCGATGCCACAGACGAGCGCGAGCCGCTTAAATGAGTCGACGGCGACGCGGGATTCCAGCAGCAACTGTGCGTCATAGGCCGCTAAAACCATCAGCGCCGGCCATCCCCAATCGAGCCAGAAACGAAACACTTTGAAGCCAAGCACCCAGCAAATCGCGGCCAGCCAAAACGCGGGGTCTTTTGTCAGTGGAACAGAATTTATTTTTGCCAGCGTGCGCGCAATCAGCAATCCACCCAACGCCGCCAGCGTAATCGCATCGCCGCCGAATGGTTGGAGTTCCGAAGCCATCGTTCGTTGCGTGAAGTGAGCGCCGACCGCCAAAAAAGCCAATCGCAATGCCTGAACTGGGTATTCCAAAGGGTGTCCCGTCAGCAGGCTCCCGATCGCCACGCCACCAATCCAGGAAAATCCCAGCGCAATTCCCCAAAGAAATTCGCCAGCCAGTAAGAATGAGCCAACGGGCAGCGCCCATAAATACCACGCTCCATGAAAAAAAACGCTGCAGGCAATCAGAATGGTCATCAGGACAATATCCAGTTTCCGCAGGAGCATGCCCCGGCGTGATCGGTGCAAGTACAGGATTGCGACCAGCGCCGCCACGGTGATCAAATACGGCCGTCCCAGCAGAAAACGGAGCGGAACCAATGCCAGAACAGTTGATGCCATCAGTACGATTAACCAGGCTTCGGGCCGCCTAAGCCATGCCATGCCGGCGAGGTTCACCAGAACGAAGAGGAAGACCACTGAGAAAATGACAAGCGCCTCGTCGTTCCAATTTTCCAGGACATGGACCCTCGCCAGGAGCCAGTTCCACCCGAATTCGTGGTCCATTTTATAGACCGGATTGAGCACGAGAATCTGTGACCATGGCTTGCCGCTGACAGCCTTGGCGGCGTGCCGCAGCGCGTCGTCGCCCGGCAAATACCCGTAACCAATTATCTTTAAAGGGATAATAACGATGGCAAAAATGACGACCACCCAAACCGCCAGC
>DASYZW010000037.1:0-6861 GCA_035945915.1 Verrucomicrobiia bacterium
AGCAAACCGTCAACGATGTGGCCGTCCTGTTCCGGATACACCAGCGTCAGCAGCGGAAAAGCGCAACGGAACACGTCCCAGAAGCCGGCGCCGGTGTAGAATTGTCCCCGATAAATCCGGCCGTTGGTCGGGTTGTAATGAACCGCTCCGCCCCTGGCATCGATTTCATAAAAGCTATGCGGATACAACAGCACCCAGTAGAGGCCCGTGTAGAATATTTTTCTTTGGTCGGGCGCGGCCCCGGCGAGGTCGATCTTCGCGAGCTGTTGCGTCCAGGCCTTCCTGGCCTGCCGCGCAATCGCCCCGGCGTTCCACCCGGGAATTTCGCGGCGCAAATTCAGTTCCGCCTGCGTCGCGCCAATGAACGACGTCCCCACGCGCAGGCGCACGACGCGTGAATGCGTCGTATCAAACGTCAGGACCGCGCCGATGAGATCGTCTTTGTTGGTAAAGAGCGATGCCGCCGCCGGTTGCGGATTGAAGTCCGCCACGAAATGGCACGCAAAATTTGCGGGCACCTCGCCCACATTGCGCCAGACTTTTCCGATGACCACCTGCCGGTCATCCATTTGGCCGATGACAAACGCCGCTTCCTGCGCCGAGATAACAATGTGCGCGCGGTTGGTCACCGGAAAGTTGAACTGCAGGATGGCGCAACGTTTCGCGGGCGCCAATTCCGCCGTGACGCCGTAACGCGGCAAATAAACCCGATAATCGTACGGGTGCGCAGATTCCTGCGCGTGACTGAACGGCGAAGCCCGTCTGGCCGGATCGGTTTCCACCGTTCCCACCTCGGGCATAATGGTAAATTGTCCATAATCACCGGCCCATGGGTGCGCCTCGTGCGTGCACCGGAATCCCTGGAAGTCCCGGTCCAGGTTGTTGTAGAACCAGGCGCCGTCGTGGGTCTGGGGCGACCAAATTGCCATCGGCCATGGGACGGCAATTTCAGGAAACATGTCCCCGACCGAATGCAGTCCCGGCAGGGAAGGATCATGGCCCGCGACGTCCTGTTGATTCGGCAGGAGCTGGTTCATGCCCGCGCCCCAACGCGGATCGACGTCATCCACGGGGTCTCGCGCCAGCGCAGAGACGGCAACATTCACGACAACTGAAAGCAACGCCGGCCATAAGCACTTGCCCGTCTTAAGAATTCCTTTTTCAGCGCGCATCATTGGATGGAGTGACTCGCAAAGTGACGGAATCCAATGAAGGCAGAGCGATGGGTCCGGTCAGCACCTCGGGATTGCCGCCAAATAAATCCGTGCGCGCGAGCTGGATCCCCTGCCCGTTCTCCCAGTCCAGCTGAACGGCGGCGCTTTGGCTTCCAGCGTTGAACAATCGAATCGAATAGCTTCGGCCGTCGGAATTCGGGTGGCAATCTTCGACCAGAACGCTCGGCGGCTCGACCGTGACCAGAGGCTTGATCGGCTCGGCGGGCGGCGCGATTGAAGCCGTGATGAGGGGTTGCTGGGACTCGATTCCGAAGCGCGAGGCGGCGGCCTGCGAATATGGACCGTGCGGCTGAAGCACATAATGAAAAACGACCATGCCCTGCTGCCACGCTTTGTAGTTGGTCAGCCAGTAATTATTCATGACGAACGAGTAGATGGTATTGCCCGGGTCGGGTTTCAAAATCCAGTTCGGGTCGTCCATGCGGGTGGCGGTAATGCCGCCAATCTCGAACATCGGCGCATCCACGGACGCCCAGGTCACTCCAAACCGATCATTCGAAACGTCCACCCAACGGTTCACGGTGAAGAAATTTTCCTGGGTCCACGGCAATTGATCACGTCCGGGCTCGATCACTGACCACGGCTCGTCATATCGGATAACGCCATTTGGAATGGCAAAAGGAAATCCAATATGCACGCCCTCGAGGGTTGGATAGACTTCCTGCTTATCGAGCAAATCCGAGATGAAGACCTCGCGAATGCCTGCCACCAGGGAAATTTGCCGGACAAGGCGATTGCATCCGGGCGCGTCGGATTCTACTTCCAGTTCCGCCACAAGCGGTCCATTTGCCCGCACGCGCACCTGGCAATCGCCGCTAAACGAGACGTTGGTATTGCTGTGGCCGGCGACGTATGCGTAATCGTTGAGTCCCCGCGCCGTAGCGTCCGCCAAATTTACCAGGTTCCCCTCGATGCCGTCGGCGGTGAACATGTCGATGACTCCGTTCGTGGAATTGATATGGAGGGTGATCAATCCATTGGAGAGAACATCTTCGGTTGCGACCGCCGGAGGCAGGCCGGCGGCGTTCGGTTCGCCGGCGGCAACCTGGTAACGCCGGGCGGACATTCCGGGCACGTCGCGAGCGAGGAAGACGACGGATTGATCGGGCATGCGCTGGCACGGCACGGGCCGGCCGGCATCATCAAAAACGCATACCGACGGCCATGGCACATCCGATAAAATACCGGCAGAACCGCGCGCGTTTTGCCGGCTCGCCAGCGCCAGCGCGGGCGGCACTGTGACCAGCGACGCGCGCGGCCAACTGCTGGTATTGAAGACGCCGAACCATAGCGACCCGGCGGGCGGATGAAGGTTCTTCCTGGCCCCCCGCAGCAGCGCGTTGGCCTGATCAAGGGCCTTCGTGGCATAGTTCCGCTTCCATGCCCATTGTTCACGGGTAAATTCACTGCGCGGTTCGGACCACGAACAATAGGCGCCCCAGGTGTGCTCATCGTAGAGCACGACATTCTGCCATGCGCGGTCGAAGTCCGCCTGCGGGTAATGCGGCGCGTCGAGCATCGACCAGAGAATTTCCGCCTGCGACAGACGGTTGGCGGCGCGGCGATTGATCGCCGTTGCCCCGGCAGTCGAAGCCGCGCCATCTTCCCAGCAACCGTTGTAATCCCCGCGATAGGTCGGCAACGTTTTGCCATACTTTGCGTCCAGGGCGTGAAAGGCCTGGCTCGTGGTTGCAATCACGAGGTGAGGCGACGAGTATTCGCGGTTCCATCGCGCCACAAATTCCGACAGATGCGGGTCGGGAGGGGCATTGTCACCGGTGGTCCAGCGGGTATAGATCATCGAGTATTGAAAATCCGGGTTGCTCGACGTGAAACGTTCGAGAAAATCCAGCAGCGGCCGGGCGTTGGCGTTGAAGTCGGGCGCGAGGCCGGACGGAAAATCCGGCGTGAAGGCGGGCCAATATGAATTGCAACTCTGCCAGCAGAGCACTTTGCCGGCGCCCGACGGCGACGACCAATAGAACGGCAGATTATCCCACTTCCGCGCATAGCCGATATGCGTGGTTCCGTTCGGGCCCCAGGACCAATACTTGATCCCGGCCCGCGCGAGCACCGGGACCATGCCCCAGGTGTAGGACGGAACGTCGCTGATCATGGCCGAGTCGATCGGCACATGGTATTTCTCTTCGAAATCCCGGGCGTAAGCCACGCTTTGAACGAGCTCTTCCGGCTGGCAAAGCCCGGTCAGTTCATTGGCATACAAGCCGTCCAATCCGATATGTCCGCTGGCGATGGCGTTAAAAAATGCTTTTTTCTGGTCCGGCGTCGCCATCTTCAAAAACTCCTGCGCTTCGATCATCACTTCGAGGTTCCAGCGAAATTGGGCGTCAGCGGGATTCCGCCGGCTCTCTGTGATCAGCTTGAGAGCATCCAGGATGTAGAGCGCGTGCAATCGCAACGCCGCGGGCGCGTAAAACGCATAACCAATATCCATATGCGCATGCGGCAGAATATACATCGTCAACGGTTTGACCGGCTTTCGCGCAAAATCGCACGTGGCCGCGGTTTGTCCGGCGAACTGCAATTCGAGCCGGGTGGCCGAATCGCCCTCAGCCGGCGGCAGGGACCAATGAAGGATGTTCGGCCCCGGCTGTAGCCGCAATTTGGTTTCCACGCCCGCGCCGCGCAACACTACGGCGGCGGCTTCGGCATACGGATGGTTTATGGTAATGGTCACAGGTTGCCTGCCTTTTCGGTCGAGGCACGGAATCGCATGGCCTTCGATGCTGTCCCGGGCCGGAACCTCGTCCTTTTCCCCGGCTGCAAAGAATGCAATCTCAGCCCCGCCAACGGCCGGGAACGAATCATTTCCCAATTGTGTCACCTCCCACTTCACGCGTTGCGCGACCACGGGCGACGGCAGAACGAGAACCGTTGTTCCTCCCGCTTCATTTTGATGTTTTACGGGCACGGCTGAGATGAACCGTCCGTCTGCATCATAGAATTCCAGCCTGGATTCGGCGACCGTGGCCAGGTCGTTGCGATCCACATGGCGAAAGGCAAGGATGCGCGTTGGCTGCCCGAAATCGAATTCGACCATCGTATTTGTTCCCTGGTTCCGCGAGGCGTACTCGGTCTTCACGTTTCCATCGACGAGGCGCGCCGCCGCAAAGGCTTTCGCAAAGGGAGGCGAGTTGGTCACGATACGTTCGTTCGCCACAGGCATCAGCGGCGTAAATTCCGCCGCGAATGCCCGTCCTTCGAGGAGCAGAATGGATAGAAGGCCTCTCAGCGCGCAGGTCAGCACAAACCGGATAAATGACAACGAAGATTTGCGACGCATTATTTCAGTGGGACCTTTTCAGTGAGCCGTTTGGCGTGATGATTGTCGGCACAGGTTCATTTCTCCGGATGGTGCGGTTGTCATTGCGAGGCGCGTATTGGGCGCTGAAACTGATCGTTTCCGCGGTGGCAGAGACGGCGCGCCGCGCCGTCACCGCGCGTCACGCGCGGAACCGGGCTACGAACTTTTTTGGGGGTCGACATATTTTGCCGGACGCGCATTGAACTCGGCGGATTTCCCTTTTGGAATGCTCAGGCTTCGCCACGAACCGCCCGCATGGTGCCTGGCGACGTACACGATTTGCCCCACATGATAGGCGTAGTGGGTCAGTTGCCGATTGATCGCCTGCAGGACGCTGAGCGGTTCACCGCGGATCGTAACGGTTCTGGAAAGATCGGAATCGGTTAACGGTTTCAATGCCGAAAACAGGGCGGCCCAGCCGGCGTCCCATTGGCTCATCAGGCTTTCACGGGTGTCGCCGGCGATAATCTCGAACTCGCGGTCGCGGTTGCGCCCCGGCTTTTCACCGTCGCTGGTTAGAAAATCCGTCCAGCGCGACAACGAATTGCCGCCGACGTGCTTCACAATGACCGCGATGCTGTTGTCGGCGTCAGACTCAGCGGCGAAGAATTGGGCGGCGGAAACCTGCGACATTGCGCTCTCGGCAAGCTTCTTCAGGCGCTCAAACTCACGGACCGCGAGTTGGATATAAGACTCGTTAGGCATAAAGGGCCAATGGGAGGCATTGTGACTTTTTCCCCGCCTGGACACAAGCCGCCAGGGCGTGGGTTGATCTCTATTTTGAGGTTGAAATGAGTTAGGGCGATTTATCTCCGGTGCGACGCTCGATCGATTGAAGAACCGCTTCCTGAAACCTTGAACCGGACTCCTAAAACTGATTACACTTCACCGAATGGAATACGAAGCTGTCATCGGGCTGGAAGTGCATGTCCAACTCAAGACCCGGTCCAAGATGTGGTGCGCGTGCGCCAACGCATTCGGCGCGGAGCCAAACACGAACGTGTGCCCGGTTTGCCTGGGGCTGCCGGGTGTCATGCCCGTCGCCAATGAAGAAGCGCTGCGTTTGACCGTTTTAACCGGCATGCTATTGAGCTGCGACATTCCGCCAAGCGCGAAGTTCGACCGCAAAAATTATTTTTACCCGGACATGCCCAAAAACTACCAGATTACGCAATACGACCGGCCGAGCACGGGCCGCGGCTCCGTTGAATTTGAGTTTAAGGGCGACGTCTCCCGCGTGCGCATCACCCGCGCGCACCTCGAGGAAGACGTGGGAAAGAACATTCATTTCGAGCGCAGCAGCGGCGTGGATTTCAACCGGGCCGGCGTGCCGTTGCTGGAAATCGTTTCCGAACCGGACCTGACCAGCGCCGAGCAGGCCTACGAATACCTGAACGCGCTCAAGGACATTTTGATGTACGGCGGCATCAGCGATTGCGACATGGAAAAAGGAATGGTGCGATGCGATGTCAACGTTTCGGTGCGCCCGAAGGGAGCGAAGGAGCTTGGCGCAAAAATTGAAATCAAAAACATGAACAGCTTTTCGGGCGTGCGGCGCGCGCTCGAATATGAAATTCCGCGCCAAATGGACGTTGTCAAAAGCGGCGGAAAGCTGATCCAATCCACGCGCCGCTGGGACGATGCGGCCGGCGTCACGGAGGAGATGCGGACGAAAGAGCACGCGCACGATTACCGCTATTTTCCCGAGCCGGATTTAATGCCGTTTGAGCCGACGGCGCAATGGCTCGCGGAAGTGTCCGCGCGCGTGGTTGAGCTGCCGATGGCCCGCAAGCGACGTTTCATGCAGGATTATCAATTGCCCGCGGGCGATGCCGAAGTGTTCAAAAACGACGCGCCCCTGGGAAATTATTTTGAGCCGATCGCAAAGCAGTCGAAAAACCCAAAGGCCGTCGCCAACTGGATCATCAATAATCTGCGCGCGAAGCTGGCGGAAAAGACCGCGGCGGAAAACGAGAGCTTCGACGAAAGGCCGGAAATGGAACCGGCGAAACTGTTTGCCGATTTAAAATTCAAACCCGAATCGATTGTGGAACTGGTCAATCTCGTGGACGCGAAAACCATCAGCAGCTCGATCGCGCAGCAGGTTTTTTCGGAAATGTTCGATACGGGCAAGGCGCCATCGGACATCGTCCGCGAAAAGGGACTGGCGCAAGTCAGCGACACCGGGGCAATCGAAAAACTTTGCGACGAGGCGATCGCCGCCAACCCCAATTCCGTGGCCGACTACAAAAGCGGCAAGGTGGCCGCGCTTAACTTCCTGAAAGGCCAGGTGATGAAGCT
>DASYZW010000038.1:0-2298 GCA_035945915.1 Verrucomicrobiia bacterium
GGACTACGGTCTGGAGTCCTTCGGTATCAAGACGGCTGATCCGACCAATGACCTTCTCAAGAAACGTGGATTTGGGCGCAACCATTAATAAAATCGCCAATATTGCGAGCGTCAATATGGCGCAGATTTAAGGATTGTCAACAAGTAACCGGCTTGCGCCAAAAAGACGCAATTGGCTTTGCCAAATTGAAGGATGACGATGAGGATGAGAATGAGAACGACAGTGACAAAAAGTCAGCTTAGCTCCTTCGCATACAAACAACGCGACCAGCGTCCGGGTTCGACCTCGGTCAGATTTGGCGCTTTATTGGCGCATTCGGGCCGGGCGCTGGGGCAGCGTGGATAAAAACGGCAGCCGGGCGGGAAATTTCCAATTCGCGGAACATTGCCGGGGATGGCCGAGAGACGTTCAGCCTCGCCTTGTAATTTGGGCACCGAATTCATTAGCGCTTTTGTGTAAGGATGCAACGGCCGGCGCAGAAGCTCACGCGCGGGCGCCAATTCAACGACCTGGCCGGCATACATCACCGCCACGCGGTCGGCCATATCTCCGACGATGCCGAGGTTATGGGTAATGAGCAGGATGGCCATGCCGAGGCGCTGTTTCAGTTCGCGCAGCAAATCCAAAATCTGGGCTTGAATGGTTACGTCCAGGGCTGTGGTCGGTTCGTCGGCCACGAGCAATTTGGGCTCGCTGGCCAGTGCCATGGCGATCATTACCCGTTGCTGCATGCCGCCGGACATTTCGAACGGATAATTGCGAATGCGCGATTCGGGCGCCGGAATGCCCACCAATTTCAGGAGGCGAATCACCTCCGCATCGTTCGCCTTGTCCGGACGATGAAGCTTAAGCGATTCCTTGATCTGGTTGCCGACGCGGAAAACCGGATTTAGCGCCGCGCCGGGCTCCTGGAAAATGTAACCCACGACGCCGCCGCGAATTTTCTGCAATTCCGTCCGCGACATTTTCAAAACGTCGCGGCCGTTCAACAGAATCTCGCCCCCTACGTAGTTGGCGGGCGGAGTGGGAACCAGTTTTCCGATGGAAAGGGCGGTTACAGTCTTACCGCAACCGCTTTCACCCACGAGGCAAACCGATTCGCCGGTGTTAATGGTCAGGGAAATGCCGTCAATCGCGCGCAACGCACCGGCATTCCTGCCGAAGTCCATTTTCAAGTCTTTGATTTCGAGCAGCGTCACGAGGGAAGTAAAAAGGAAAAAGGAAAAAGGCAAAAGACAAAAAGAGAATTTCGCGACAGGTCGCGCTCCCACTCCTGCGTCCGAAACGACTCACCGATGCACGACAAACTGCAGGACGCAAATGGTTTGCGGGTGCGATGTGGCGGCGTCGCCTTCGAGGATGCCTTCCAGTTTTGGGGAGCGGATGGTCAAATATGGGTAGCCATCGGTCCATTGATCGATTTCTTTGCCGTTTCGGACCCGTTTGCCGGTGATGGCGCGGAAGGGCGTGCTTCCGGCGCAGACGGAGACTTTCAATACGTGGCCGGACTGCGAGTCGGCGACCCACATGGAAAATCCGCCGGCATCCGAGAGTGCCTGTTGAACAGCGACGACCGTTACGAAATGGCCATCGAGCCAATTCCAACTATAATGGGAAAAATGGCCGTCTGCGGCGTAGGATTGCAAATTGACCACTGGAGGAAAACCGGCCGCCAGGGAATGGCTCAATTCGCGATAAACCCTGTTCAATTGTTCCTGCGGCGTTTCTCTTTTTTGGAGGACGAGGCGTTCACCATGCACGCGGGCACTGGCCCCTTCTTCTCGAAGCCAATCATTAATGAAAGGAGCCACATCCTCGTCCCACATCCCGCCGTTCTGCAAATATCGCGGTTGCTCATGGGCAATCGAGGAAGGCCTTCCGCCATACATGGAAATGAGATTGCGGACCTTTTCCGTCGGGGACGCGCCGGGAAGACCCCAAACCATGTTGGTCAACGAGGGGCTGCCGAATTGGAAGGCATTGAAAATGGCGCAGGGGCCACAGGCGCAGTCACCTATGTCTTCCTGATGGACCACGCGATCTGACCACGCTGAATCGGCCGCCGAGCCCACGACCACTGTGGGCAGCGTTGCGTTTTTCAAGGAAGCGGGCGCGGTGAGATCTATTTGTCTCGCCTGTGCCGGCGTATATAGGGACAAAAACAGAATAGAAAACCCTGCTAAGATGCTTCCCGTACGAATTTTGAATGCTTTCCGTCTCACGAATGCCTGCTAAAAGAGTGAAAATGCAAAAACCGCTAACTTTTGCCTGTTAACGGTTGCATTCTCCCATCCCGC
>DASYZW010000039.1:0-4494 GCA_035945915.1 Verrucomicrobiia bacterium
CTCATCCGGACCGGCAAAAACCGTCGCAAGAATAAAAAGGAGAGGCCTGCATGAACGGCCTAATTGAAACATTAAACATCTGGGGCGGAAACTTTCTGAGTTTCTCCGGGCCGATGCTGTTGCAATCCGGCGCGCTGATTGCGGTTGTTTTTGCATTGGAATTTTTCCTGGCGCGAAAAGTGCGCGCCGCCGTCCGCCACGCTCTGTGGCTCGTTGTGCTGGTAAAACTGCTCTTGCCGCCCGCCCTGGCGCTGCCGACCGGGCCGACCTGGTGGTTGTGGCGCCCCGCCCCGTCGCTGCCCGAAACCCCGAAAACCTACACGGTCACGTATGGGCCAGCCGTTCCGCTCATAAGTTATCTGCCGCAACCGGCTCCATTGCCCAAACCGCCGAAGCTAACCGTCCCAGCAGTGGCCATGATCGTGTCCGCCGCCGGGAGCATGGCATTATTGCTGTGGCTGGCGTTGGAATGGCTGCGGCTTGTCGCCAAAATCAGGCGCGCCGCCTGTTCGGAAAATTTCTCCAAAATGCTCGAAGAAGTCCGGCAATTGGCCGGCCTCCGGCGCCGTATCCGGCTGAAACTGGTGGACGACCGGCAATCTCCCGCGGTTTGCGGGTTAATTCGGCCGGTCATTTTATTGCCGCGCTCGCTCGCGCAGCAACTCTCCGCCCGTCAACTCCACGCTGTGCTGTTGCATGAAGCCGTTCACTTGCGACGCGGCGATGTCTGGATCAATTGCGCGCAGACGCTCCTCCAAATCGTTTATTGGTGGCATCCGCTCCTGTGGCTGGCAAACGCGCGGATCCGCAATGTTCGCGAGGAGGCTGTGGACGACGCGGTGATGCTCGCGCTCGACGACAGCGCGGAGTCCTATGCGCCGACCCTGCTGCAAGTCGCGAAGTTTGCGTTTCGCCATCCCTGGGCCGGACCGGGGTTGATCGGCATTCTGGAATCGCGCAGCGCCCTCCGCCGGCGCGTGGAGCGCCTCATCGCCTGCCGACCGCCCCGGACGCCCGGCCTCACATTTTTATCAGTCTGCGGAATCTTCGCATTCAGCGCCGTGGCATTGCCAATGGGACAAGGCCCGGCGTCGAACGCTATTCCGCCCTCGCGTAAGCCCACACACACCCGGCTGGATGGCTCTTTGCACGCAGACCCGGCGTATGTCCACATCAAAGCCCGATTCTTCGAAGTTCCAAAAGAATTTTTTGCCGATGCGAAGAATGCCCTGCCGGCAGACGGGACAAATCAAACACATATCCTGACCCCCACGGAGAGCAAAACATTTTTACGGCAACTCGAATCGCAACCGGGCGCCGAAGAGCTGGCCGAACCGGACGCAACAACCGATCCCGGCCGTCAGGTGGAAATGCGGGCCACAGCTACGACCACTATTATCACCAACTACGCGTTTGCCGAATCCTCAACCAATAGCATCATCAGTCCGCAGTTTTCCCATGTCGAAACCGGCCCAATTTTGGACGTTGTTTCCGACGTCCTGCCGGATGGCCGTACGCTGGAACTGCAAACAATCGCGTCGCGAATAAAATGGCTGGGATATGCCGCGCCCACTGGCCTGCCGATCAGGTATGCCACCAACGCAATCGGCGACAAAATTGAATTGCCCGCGTCTCTTCCCGTTTTTCGTATTGATCAAGCGAGCAACCACGTGCTCATGAATGATGGCCAAACTTTGGTTTTATTTCCAAAGGCGCTGGACGTATCCAGCGGTGATCCCGCTAAAGACAAACGCATTCATGAACATATCCAGTCGGCCGAAGAAAGATCGGAGCAGAAAATGCTCATCGCTCTGGTCACAGTCACGCGGATCGACGCCGCGGGGAAACCGCTAAATCTGTCATCTCTGACCCCGGACCAGGCCGCCTCATTGGCCAGGCAGTTGGCGAACGACCGGGCATCCAGAATCTATGGCAGCCAGCCCTTCCAGGACGGCCAGCCCGCGCGGCTTCAGGACGGTCGTTGGGTTTGGAATGAACATGTGGGATACGGCTACCGTGCCACCGTCCAGCTTGCGGCGGACGGTTCGACAAATTGGACCGACGTCCAGTTGTGGGACGACAGGATCGCCCTCCCTTTAATTATCCTCCGTGCGAATGGTTCCAGGCGCCCCGCGCCACTGCCCTGGAAACCATCTCCGTAACCCTCTTTCGGCGAGGATATTAATGGCATTGCCGTCGAAAATCTGCCACTGAATTGGGTTGGGTTAAAGTCATTACCGTAGTGGCAAGCGTCATGCTCCAAATAACTACCGTTTGTGATCCAAATCGACACCCAATTCAACGGCAGCCAAAGCGCCCCGCAGTCGGGATTGCTCTTTGGCCGCATCATCTTGTTTTTGTTCGCCATTCCGTTCGCCGCCTTCGGAGTTTTCGCCGCGTGGCAGGCGCTTCAAAAACTTCAGGCCGGCACGATCGGGCAGGGACTGGGACTGCTTGTTTTTGGACTGATTTTTGCAACGATTGGTTTCGGCCTGATGTACGTCGCCGTTACCGCCGGTCGCCGCCAGGAAGCCGCTGAAGCCAAATGGGCCGCGCAAACCGCCGGGGGCACAAAAATTTGGCTCGCCCGCGACGACTGGGCCGCGGCAAAAATAAAATCCACCGCCGGCTCGCAGTGGAAAGCGTACCTGTTCCTTGGAGCCGCATTGACAGGCATCGGCGGCGCCGTCTTCTTTGGAGCGATTCCCAAAGAACTGGCCAAAGGCAATTTCGCCGCGCTCTTCGTTTTGATTTTTCCGCTCATTGGCGTGGCATTCCTGGCCGCCGCGGCCCGCGCATGGCAAGCCCGGCATCGTTTCGGCGATTGCTTCTTCGAACTGGCACAAGTGCCCGCGCCTCTCGGCGGTTCGCTCGAAGGCGTTATCCAAACGGCCGCGCCGCTGCGCCTCGAAGATAGTTTGAATCTGAAATTCTCCTGCATCCAACACACGGTCTCCGGCTCCGGAAAAGATCGCACGGTGCATGAAGACGTCCTCTGGGAGAATGAAAAAGTTCTGCGCCAGGATGCCACCCTGCTCACCACCAGTAACGGTGGCAGCGGAATCCCGGTGCATTTTCATCTGCCGCCGGACCAGCCGGAATCCGTGCCGCGGGGAAATCCCACCATCCTCTGGCGGCTCGAGGCCAAATCAAAAATGCGCGGCCCGGGTTTTACAGCCACGTTTGAGGTCCCCGTATTTCGGGTGGCTGGCGCTGCCGCCACCGTAGCCGATGACGACGACGCGGACCCCACCGCTCCGATGCAACTTTCCGCCGATGAAATCCGCCGTGACGAGCATTCGCGCATTCAGGTCACCGACGGCCCCAACGGCCGCGAATTCTATTTTCCGGCGGCGCGCAATCCCGGTATGGCGCTCATGCAGACGGCGGTCGTAACGGTGTGGAGCGGATTTCTTTGGCTGATGATCGCCAAACATGCGCCAATTTTATTTCCCATTGTCTTTGGATTATTTGAAATTTTTCTCCTTTGGAGCTGGTTCAACGCCTGGTTGAAATCCAGCCGCGTGACGGTGAATAGCACGGAGGTGACCCAGCGAAATCGCTGGCTTATTTTTGGCCGCGCGCGGCGGTACCCTGCTGGCTCCGTGGAACGATTTGACTCAAAAATCGGCGCGACCGCCGGCTCCACGACTTATTACGACATCAAACTCCTCCTCCGCGAAATTGAGCAGGACAGCCCCGCCGCGCGTCGGCAATTGTATGAGCAAACCGGCCAGCGTCCCCCGGTGACCTTCAAAATCAGCGACCCATCCGGCGTCACCATGGCCGCATACATCTCCAGCAAAACGGAAACCGAATGGCTCGTCCAGGAAATGAACCGCGCCCTCGGCCGAAAAAATTGAAACTTCACGCGGTTGGCGGATTCACCTCAACCGCCCCGTTATCGTTAATGTAACACTGCAAGTGCCTGATATTCAAGAATCTATAAAATGTAACAGCGTGTAACAAACTGTGTAACACTGCAAGTCGTTGAGCCGCAACGATTTAACAATGTAACACGACTTCCAACTTCAATGCACCTGCCCTCCGTCGGTCCCTGGCAAAGGAGGGTCAACCCTTCCGCGTTTTAATTTTCTAGCGCTTTTAACGTTTCACGTTTTCACCGCATCGCCCGGCGCCGTTTTTCCTTTCTCCCGTTTTGATTTTCCTCTTCTCTGGTGCGTCCGCGGACGACATCTATGAAAAATAACAAACTTGCACGCCGCAACTTTCTCAAGCGCGTTGGACTTGCCGCTCCGTTCATTTTAAGCAACCCTTCCGCGTTCGGAATGAGCAAAACCCCGGCGCAAACTGGTTTCCACCTGGTCAAACCCCCGCGCCTCCGTATTGGCGACACCGTCGGTATCGTCGCCCCCGCCAGCCCCGCCGAAGATCCCGAGGACATCGATGATTTTGCCGCCGCGCTCGCCAATCTGGGATTTAAACCCAAATTGTCGCGAAATATTCGCAAGCGGCTGGGTTTTCTGGCCGGCG
>DASYZW010000040.1:0-2327 GCA_035945915.1 Verrucomicrobiia bacterium
CCCGAAAACGCCAAAATTCAAAAGGCCGATCCAAAAACCGAGTGCATCACGGCCCCTATTATTAAAATGCCGCGCCCATAACGTTTAACACGCTCTTCACGGGCGCGGATTTAAATTGGCCGGAAAGGAGCGGATCAAAAAAGTGATTGCTCCTCAAATCGATGATGAAGACCAGGGCGGCAAGGTCCCGGGCGGATTTCACGTCTGGAACCACGCAATTTTGCAGCCCGATTATTTGCTCCCGGTCATTGTGGCGGTTCTGCAGGTCGATATATCTCGCCTTATTGAAGGACACGTTTAATGCATCAATTCCTTTGAAATCATAACCCGTCTGCTTCTTGAGGGATGGCAGGGTGATTCCGGCATTTTTTTGCGGGCTTTTGCCCAGGGCAAACACGTTTATTTCTCCTTTGCGGCTCCGGACAATATCCAGTTCCTGGAGGTTAAATCGCACCAGCGTCAGGTGCATCTCTTTTTTCAAAAGTGCAAGGCGATCATACTCAACATGAATTTCCGGCACGTCCAAAAATGGCGTCCCACCAAAGGCCGGCGAATTATAGATTTTCAAGTCGCGGATTTCCAGGGTGGGTTCAGTCCAGCCAACTTCGACCCGGCCAATTTCGGCGTCCATGCCGGTCCGGTCGCGAATGTTGTGCTCAATCGCGACACGGAGTATCAAATTGAGTGACAACAACAGGATGATCACCAGCACAACAGCTGCGAACAACAGGCGAAAAATCCACTTGATAAACCACTTGATCATTTTACGGTTACAGCGTGACATCCTCGGGCCGCACTTCCAGGCATTCGTCCTGGTCTTCCCAAATTGCCGCCGGATAATGGTTTAAGAGCCGCGGGGCGAGTTCCTTGCCCGCTTGCGCGAGAAATTTTTCGGCCTGCTGCGCGGCGCTTTCAAAGGCCGTGTCGTAACTGCCAGCCCGGCGACGCTGCCGATCGTCCCAATGCGCGACGGCATGGACTGGTTCATATTGCTGGGCCCAGGCTTGCAGATCGGCGCGAATATCGGCCGGCATTTCGTCAACCGGTGCCAATGTTTCACTGCAGTGCAGGCATACAAGGCCGGACTCTCGAACGTCCCGCGTCAGCAACGGCAAAGCCGGCGCGTGGCAGCATGGGGCTTCGACATAGGCTCCGGGCATGTTAGCGAGGCGTTTTTGCCAGATCGACCGCTCGTGCCCGATCTGTGCCCCGAGGCGATATACAACGGCCAACGGATGCGAAAAACGCCAAACGCGCCCCTCAAGCTGGCTAAGTGTTTGCGACAGCCAACGTGCCAGCGTCAGGTCGTCCCAATCCCGCATACCGCGTCCGTATTCACGCCAAAGCAGTTCCAGTGGTGACGTTTCCTGTTCAAAGTCCATGCGCTATTGTGCTCGATTGGTTGTCTGAATCTTAAAAAGTTTGCCAATCCGGTTTGTTGTCGAACACCCAGCGATAGTAGCGCTTCATTTTCAAGAGCGATGCCGCGGCTTCGTCCAGGCAAATTGTTACGCGGGGGTGCAACTGCAGGGCGGATGCCGGATTCATCGCCGTGACGGGGCCTTCGACTGCGCCGGCGATCGCGCGCGCTTTCTTCTTTCCAAATGCCAGCAGGAGGCAATGCCGCGACTCCATGATTGTGCCGATGCCCATGGTGATGACGTGATGCGGCGCCTGGGCTTCGCCGCCGAAATGGCGGGCGTTGTCCTTGCGCGTGCGGGCCGTGAGGGTTTTGATGCGTGTGCGGGACGCAAGCGAAGAGGACGGCTCGTTAAAGCCGATGTGCCCGTCTGCCCCAATGCCGAGCAATTGCAGATCGATACCGCCGGCTGCCCGGATTTCCTCCTCATAACGGCGGCAAAAACCCGGGACGTCCGGGGTCATGCCATCCGGGATATGAATATTCTTTTCAGAAATATTCACGTGCCGAAAAAGATTTTCGCGCATGAAATAATGATAAGACGCCGGATGTTGCGGCGCGAGGCCCACGTATTCGTCGAGGTTAAATGTGGTGATCCGCCGCCAGTCGAGCGTCATTTGGACCAATTCGCGGTACAGCGGCAGCGGCGTGCTTCCGGTCGCCAGACCGAGCACGGCGTCGGATTTTTCGCGCAACAATCGCGCCATGAGCCGGGCCGCCACATTCGTGGCCGCTTCCTGATTGGGTTGAATGACTATTTCCATTCGTGAAAGTTCCATAAACACCAAAAACGCGGGCTAAAAGCGAGCCAATTCGTTTTGAGTTTAGAACCAGACGCGAGGACAATGTCAAAGTTTCCTCCCGGATCATGACGAGATTATTTTAACACCAACCCGGTTGTCTATTC
>DASYZW010000041.1:0-3130 GCA_035945915.1 Verrucomicrobiia bacterium
TTCCTGAGTAGCAATAGTTTAGAACGTTTACCGTGAATGGGTCAAGCCGATTCTTTGACTTTTCAAAACATCGCGCCTTTCACAAAAAGTTCGCATTCCAAATCAAGCAGGCCCATTCACTACCATACCCAAAAATCTTCAACCCTGTGCCGCTCGCGTCGTGGAGCGGCGGCGGTGACGCCGCTTTGCGCTGCACTTGGTAGGGCGAACCTGCCGGTTTGCCCTAATTTGAATCGAATGACGTCGAAAAACGATGGTCGCACTGAAGCGAAATTGTTAAAGCCATTCACATATTCAACTCCTCTCACGATCAACCGATGCGATTGGACTCCGTCCAAAGCGGCATCGCTCCCTCAGCGGGATTGCCACCGCTTTAAACGAACCAATGTCGTTCAAAAAAGCCGCAAGCCATGTGCAGTTCAGCATATCAACCGGACTCGACCCATATCAACGTATTCAACATTTCGCGCGCAATCCCAACTCCGATGGTTCCCATGCCGGCAGAGTTTCGCCCTGGAACGCCAGCCAGGTCCGGCGTGAATTCATTGATGCTGCCGGTCATGTAATCCGCCACGAAGAGGCCGCCGCGCTATCGAAGGCCATGCCAGTCGGCGCAAGGCCGGTGGCTTGTGGTTTTCAGACGACGTTGCCCGCCCCGGTGAATACTCTAATTTTGAATAGTGAATCCTGTAAACTTTTCTTTTTCAATACGACGACGGTCCCGACGCCGGCTGCAATTCTTTCCTTCCATGAGATATGTAAATAGCAAACGAGCGAACCTGTCGCAATTTATGCGGTAATACAATGATTTTTGTGCGAGTGAACCAACCGGACGAAGTGAAGCGAATCGACTCGAACTGGAGTCGCTTGATGGCGCGCGGCTCAAAGTCAAAAATTTTCAATGTCCCATTTTTGCATGGTCAACGGCGCAAAACCGTCCTGCTTTTTATTTCACGTTTTTATTATACGCTGTTATGGTTAAAGAGCGGAAAAGGGAATCACGTATGGCCAGAAAATCGTCCGAGGGAAAGCAGAATCAGCGCGGCAAGGCAAAGACTGAACGAACCGACGCCGACGCCGACGCCGACAGTGGAGACGTGTCGTCCCAGGCGCCCAGCCGGGTCCACATTTTTAAATCCAAGCCTCCAAGGGGAGATTCCTCCGCATCCGCTGACAAAACATTGCGATGTTCGTCCCTTCTGCCGCACCGATTGCATGTTCTGGATTTGCGGCATAGTACTGCTCACGCTGTGGCTGCGGGAGCGGGTGTTGCGACGCACGGAAACCTTTTGAACGACCAATTGTTTTCGATCTGGTCTCGAATCGAAGCAGGCAAAAAAGTCCTTCAAAATGTCGCCGCAGACCTCGAGGCGATTCTGCAGGGATTCGAGGATACCTGGCACGCGATCACCAACAGACGCGGGTGATCCGCAAATTTTTGAGCCGTTAATCTGTTAAAATGTTGAAGCGGAGTTGGCCTTCGTTCAATTTTCCGGACCGCACACGGCTGCGGTTTTGGACATCACTGTCTCCTTCAAAGCGGCGTCTCAGCCCCCGCACTCCACGACGCAAGCGAGGAATTACGGTTATCTTGCTTCATCGCATTCGTTCCGGCCGCCGCATGAGTACAATGGCTGAGGCTTTCAGCCTCGTGGTTTGCGCGCTGAAAGCCGCAACGCGGTGACGGCGGAGGCAGCGCGACTCGCGAAGCGCGCCGTCCCTACCTCGACACCTTCTCCATCTGCGCAATTTTTTGCCCCAGTTCCTTTGCCGTTTTTGGGTCGGTTTGCTTGAGGTACTGCCAATGCATCTGCATGTGTTCCTGGACGCGTTGGCGGGCGACGGGGTCGACGGGCGCGCCGATCTGGCCTTGTTTCTGGAGCCAGCCGAGGTCCACGAGGATGCGCGTGGCGTGGTCTTCGCCGGGTAACACGGCGGCGGGATAACCTTCTTTGAGCACTAATATGTCAATGGCTTCGGCTTCGGCTTCGCTATTGGCTTTTTGATTGGTTGGTATAAACGCTTTCATGGCCAGGCGCGGGTCGTCGGCGTACAGGGCTTCCTTCGTGAGTTCTTCCATGCTCACATTGGGGTTGTTTTGAAAGGCCTGGAGGCGGGCGATGGCCATTTGCAATCGTTTTTGGCGGTTCCATCCGTCGGGCGCGCCATCGGGAAAAATCATGTAGCCATCGTGCAACGCGGCCTCGGGCAGCATGCCGATGCCCGGGGCGCCGGTGGCTCCGCCACTGCCGCCACCGGCGGCGTAGTATGCGAAATCGGCGCCTTTGAACTGGCAGAGCAGGCCCCAGATATGGCGATAGCACGCGGTGAGCGAATCGCGAAAGATCATCGCGTTGTCGTTCGAGCCGGCGGATTGCAGGGCGCTGATGCGCTGGTTTTCGGTCGCAGTGCGGGGTTTGCCCTGGCTGTTATTCGTCAGGTCGCTGATGCCGAAGTCGGGCATCATGGCTTGCTGTTCGCCCAGGCCGGCGGCAAAGGCGAGTTCCTCGTCGTAGGAAATCGGCGGGGCGGGCATGGACACGCCGCGGATGTTCATGGGAATGATTTCACCGGGTTGCCAGCGCAGGGACGACACGTTCGGGATGTCGCCGTCGGCGGTCAACACAGGGCGATTGCTGAAGGTAATGGCGTCGGATTTTTCGTTCCAGAGTTTGGAGAGGTAGGCTTCCACCGGGGCGAGCAATTCACCGAGGCCGCGCGGTGAATACCAGCCTTCATCTTTGACTTCCGCCTGGAACGAAAAGAATGGCAACGAGGCCCTTGCGGACCTGCCACCATTTGCGGACGGATCGCCTTTTGTTGAAATGCCGTTGCTGTTGCCGCCACCGCCACCGCCGCCGAATTTATAGGGACAACCAAAGGGTTTGCGGATTTCGAGTTCGGGATTTTGGGGGGAATAGGTGTACACGGTCCAGCCGTTGTCGGTTTTCACCCAGTGTTCCCAGAGGATGATGACGTACGCGTTGGTGGAATGGGTGATGCCTTCGCGAAGTTGTTTGTCGCGGACATACTGGAGCAGAGTGTCCATTTGCTCGACGCCGCGGATCTGGCGGACGGTATCGGGTGATTGGTCGAACCGGCGATTGCGCTGGTAACGGCCAAGGGTCCA
>DASYZW010000042.1:0-2987 GCA_035945915.1 Verrucomicrobiia bacterium
GCCCACGCGCGGATTTTTTCGGCCGAGCACCTCGCGGGAATAGATATTCCCCATGACGGCAAACTGGGCCAGGTTTTCAGGCTTGCACTCCACGTTGGCCCCGGCATCCAGCAGCACAAATTCGTTGCCCTGGCGCGGAATAACGGTGGCAATGCATCCGCGGTCCACGCCGGGGATTCTGCCCACTTTGAACGTGGCGGCGGCGAAGATGCCGCCTGTATTGCCCAGCGAAACCAAAGCGTCAGCCTTGCCCTCGGCCACCAATTCGGAGGCGCGGGCGATGGATGAATCTTTCTTTTTGCGAAGGGCGCTTGCGGGTTTATCGTCCATTTCCACCACTTCGGTGGTATGAACGACCCGCACCCGATGGTCACGAAAACCGCGGGCAGGAAGAGCAGCATGGATGGCGGCCTGGTCGCCAACCAGGTAAAGCCTGGAGATTTTTTTATTGGCTTCCAGCGCGAGTTTTACGCCGGCTATGACCACCGCGCAGCCGTGGTCCCCACCCATGACATCCACTGCGATTTTCATAAGGCGAATTGCGCCCCGGCCATCGCGGCGCTCGCAACGGCCCAGTGTTCCGGGATTCCGCCGGGCGCAAAAAAGCTTATGCTCCGGCAGTGATGGTGAGCACCTGACGGCCCTTGTAGAACCCGCAGGCCGGGCATACCCGGTGCGGCACGTAAGGCGCGGCACATTGCGGGCACACGCTCAATTGCGGTAGTTTGAGGACGCTGTTGTAAGCCCGGCGCATGCGCTGCCGGCTCGTTGACGGTTTTCGTTTCGGAACACCCATAAATCAATAAAAAACTCAAATTTTAGACTAAATATTTAGTTTATCCAATTCATTCCATGCTGCCGGCCCGCTTTGACTATCTTCATGCCTGGTTTCCGCGAGGCCGCGACAATCCGCTCCGCACAGCGGATGCTGTGGAAATTCGAGCAGCATATCTTCCCTGGCATAGGGTGTCAAGTCCACGCAGTCGCTGTCCACGTTCACGGCATCCTCCCCCTGCAACGGCAGGTGCAGCGTCCAATGGTCAAGCGTTATCGTTCGAGTAAAGGGTTTCAGGCAACGAACACACTGGCAATTCAAGGCAAGCGTCAATTTGCCCTGCACCAGGACCGCGTGCGCGACCATCTCAGCTTGTAAATCGTATTGAAGCGGCTGCCTGGCCAGCATCATTTCATCCTGCAGGCCCAAATCCAATTCTTCCACCGGCAACTCACCTTTCAGGTGGATCTCGTGCGCCTCCAAATGGCGTAAATTCACTTTCAACGGCATAATCGAATTTAGCGCACCATACCAAGCTTGTTCAACTGGAATTCCGTAATCCATACAAAACCGTTCTCAAAAGGGCCGGCGAAACCCTGGCGCCCTCGGCGGGTTTGGCCGCCTGCGTTGCGATTGGATCCAATTCGGCAACGACAACGAGGCTCCAAACACCAATCAACGTTTTAGCTTGTTAACGTTTACCCGTCTCCATTCGCCTCCACTACGGAAAATTTCTCCGCCGTTTTTCGGACCTCGCGCAAATCCAGCTTGCCCGTGCCCAGGTACGGAAACTTTTCGACCCTGAAAAACTGGTCCGGCCGCGGTTTCCAGATATTTGGCAAATCACATTGGGCGAGCCTTTCGAGGCAGCCCGCCAACTGGTCTGCCGGGAGGCGATGCAGTACCACGAGCCGTTCGCCTTTTTTATTGTCGGGTACGCCCGCCACCACAAATGTTTGCTCGGTGGCACCGGCCATCTCATGGAGTTTTTCCTCCACTTTGATGTGCGGCACCATTTCGCCTCCGATCTTGCTAAACCGGGACAGACGATCGGTGATTTGCAGAAAGCCGTCTTCGTCCTGGTTCGCAATGTCGCCAGTCACATACCAGCCGTCACGGAGCACTTCGGCGGTTTTCGCGGGCTGGCCCAGGTAACCCTGCATGATATTTGGGCCGCGGACCAACAGTAACCCGGACTGGCCATTGGAAACCGGGGCGAGGGTGTCGGGATCCACGATTCGAACCGCCACGCCGGGCAGCGGATGGCCAATTCGTCCGTGTTTGCCGCCCACCTGCCGGAAACCGGCCGCGCGAAAATCCAGCGTGTTCACGGCGACCGCCGGCGAACATTCCGAACAACCGTATCCTTCCAGCGGCCGGATTCCAAAGTGCTCCTCGAAGGCCGACGCGAGACGATCGGGCAATTTTTCCGCGCCGGTCATCACCAGGCGCACGCTGCCAAACATTTCCGGCGTGCAACCGCGAATATAAAATTGCAGAAACGTCGGCGTGGCCAGCAGGAACGTGAGCCCGTGATGATGGACCAATTGGCCGATGCTTTTCGGATCCAGGGGATTCGGATGGTATACCGCACGGATCCCCAGCACCGCGGGCAGGCAAAGCGTCCCGGTGAACCCGAATGAATGGAAGAACGGCAAAATGCCGACAACCCCGTCCGCGCTCTTAAACGCAAAAACCTGCTCCAACTGTTCGATGTTCGAAGCGATATTATAATGACTGAGCAAAACGCCCTTCGGAACACCCGTGCTGCCGCTCGAAAAAATAATTGTCGCGACATCGTCCAGGCTGCCCTTTTTCGCTCGTCCGAGCCATCGTTCCAGCATCCCGACCGGAAAAAGCGTGGCCGCAAAAGCCGCGCTTAATATTTCGAACGCGCCCGGTTTCGCGGCAATATCCTCGATATACAACGTTTCAGCCGGGACCTTCAGCTTTACCTTTTCAAGAAATGCTTTCGAGGTGAGGACGGTTTTGATTTGGCATTGGTGGATGCACGATTCCAGCGCCGATTCCGACACCGTATAATTGAGATTCACCGGCACTTTACCCATCAACATTGCGGCAAAATTCGCCAGCGCCCCGGGCACCGACGGTGGCAACAACAAACCGACCCGTTCCTGCCCCTCCCAGGCCCGGCGCAGGCGTCGGGCCAGAAAAATGGTTCGGCTGAGCGCGGAGTTGCGGGACACTTTGG
>DASYZW010000043.1:0-12417 GCA_035945915.1 Verrucomicrobiia bacterium
CAACAACGCAAAATAGCGTCCCTGGGTGGACGTTCGTTCCACCGGGCGCCAAGAGGATTTGCGGCAATGAGCGCCACACAGCGGCGCACCATTGCCTCATCAGGCGGACGGGCCTTTCACCGTCGCCCGCGTGGCTTTGCCGCCATGAATCCTGAGGAACAGCGGGAAATAGCCGCCCGCGGAGGCAGCGCTCCACGGCGAGGCCCTCGAGGATTCGCAGCAATGGAACCGCGACAGCAGCGGAAAATCGCAGCGCGCGGCGGACACGCGAGCCATCGACGTTAAAGCGAAGCCGACGGGATAGCGGATTAGCGGGTTGCCGGACAGAGTCGAAATTCTTTCGGCTTAACCCGGCAATCCATTAATCCAAAGTCCAATCAGGCTCGCGTCGCGCAGGCACGCAAAAATACAACATCACGCTCCTTTTCGAAGCCAGTTGGAATAGTCCGTGTAAAGTTTCACCGATGCCGGCGATCCACAGAAGGCGGTTGAGCCGGGTTTATTCATCATCCCCTGGTATTGATAAACTAAAATCTTGTCAACCCACGGCGAAACGGCGGCCAACTGATTTAACACTCGTTCAAACGGCGCCGGCACAAGGGCGCGATGGTAGGCAGCTCCTTCGAAATTAAATATCTCCACGTCAGCCCAAATTGCTGAACGTTGCGCGCGGTCGTGGGCCCTTCGCAATTTTTCGTAGAAGGAGGGCGTCTCATCCTGAGTTGACTTCCGGACACCGATTTCATCCTGATAGGCGATAATGTCAACATCCAACGCCGACAATTGTTGCACATATTTGTCGTCCGGCGCGGCCAGCCGTGTCCCGTACGGTGCGATCAAAATTTTAGCCTTTGGCGTTACTCGCCGCGCCAATTCAGACGAGGTGTTCGCATACTTCACAAATTGTTCCGAGAAATGTTTATTGATAAATGCTTCATTGGGCCAATACCAACCATAAAAGCTTTTATGGCGACCGTAAATGCCGGCGATTTCCTCAATCGCCTGCAAGCTCTGTTTCATGCCAACCGGATCCGAAATAATGCCGGGACTGGTCCAATCGCCGTAGAAACCGCCCCCGATAAAGAATTTAATTCCGTATTTGTCGGCGGCAGAAAGTACGACCTCCAGCGGGTCCGAACATTCCAATTGCCATTGAGGATAAACTCTGGATGGATAAAATGACCGGTAATAAACCGCCGTAGCCATGAGAACGAGATATTCGAATCCCACGTCGGCAATTTCCTTTATTTTGGCATCCCATTGATCAGCGGTAAACCGCGCGCATTGTGGATTCCAGTCCACACCTTCGACAGTCGAGTGGTGCTGAAATTCGAACCAACTTCCCGCGATCGGCTTTATGGTGGACTCAGTGGCCGAACGCAGGGTTTGAGGAAAAGCCGCGAGCGCCATGCCGCCTGCGCCAGCAGTCAAAAGAAAATTGCGGCGGTTCATTCCCTTCGTTTGCCCGGAATTACTGGATGAGTCATTCATAGGAGTATCGACAATCGCTTGATCAATGCTTCATGAGAAAGTGATCGGACCGTAATTCTTTTAGGGTAGTGGCAGCTTCCCCGGTGGAATGCAAAATGTCCTTCGGCCATTCAAGCCGAACGCCGTTGTCCCGCAGAAGCGTTTGAAAAGCCGCCAACACCCGAGGCTGGTTTCGCACCTGGCGCGGAACCTTTCGATTAGCGACGCAGAAGGCCGCCAGAATTCCTGCCGCTTCGCCAATGTTCCATTCCACCGGATGCACACGATAACAACCATTGGTCAAATGCGTCACTCCCGCATTTTTGCAGGCAGGCAAAAGATTTTCCACTCGCGCTGTTATCAGCGCGCCCAAGGGAATTTGGAATGGCAACGTGTTCCCCAGCTTTAAAATGTCGCCATCGGTGGAACTATGAATGTCCATTGGATAGCTTCCAATGCCTATTGAATCGGAAAATACTTTGGCCCGGGCTTGCTCGCCCTTTAATCCCAGTTCACGGATGCGCCAGCTCAGGCTGACGTCCTGCTCGACGACCGTGTATTCGGCACGAATCCGTCTTCCTTCTCGGATATAAGGATATTTAGCCAAGCCATCCTTAGTGCCGGTAATGTCCGGGCGTAATCGCAGCCCGCGCCAGCCGGCGCCTCCGTCCGGCCGCGGCGCGGTTGTTTGCAGCCAATACAAGAGCGACAAACTCAAACTCCTGGATTGCGCCAGATTTTTGTCGCAAATCTCGCGTGTCACGTCACAAATTGGGCCAAGCGCGAAATCATTTTGCGGCCAATTCACAATGGTAACATCACTTCGATAAAAACCGGGGGAAAAGTTTTTGCAATCGGCAATTCGGCGGTAGGTCCAAAAATCATTTCTTCCATCCAGGGTAAAACCGATTTTCCTGGAATCGGGATCGTCAAAAGATAATAAATGAAATTCGCCGCTCAAGGTGCGGGTCATCGCATCACGCCAAAATGAATAATTCGACGGCCGCCCAATCGTGTGGTCTTCCTCCGGCAAATAATCCATCGCGAAGCATTGGGTGAAGGACTGAAGGTCATCCCGGGCCGCGACCGACCTGGCATGCGGTTCGCCGGTGTCTTTTTGTGATTCCGCGCCAATAACGTATTCGGTTCCGGTAATCGGTAGCAGATCCCCCATCTCTGTCGCGTCCGCAAAATAAGTGGCGCTCAAGACCACATTGTTTCCAGAGTCCAGATTCAGCAGCCGAACCGATTTCACCCGGTCGCCATCAATATCAGCATCCAGGGGTTTGTGCCTTAATAGAATTTGCAGTCGTCCATCGCTTAGGAAGGGCGCGAGCATTTCATGTAATACCGACAGCCATACTCGAGGTTCGCAGCCAATGCGTGAGACCCAGCAATTGCCAGGATTGAGATACCGGTTCGCTTTAGCCTTTTGCGTCAAAGGAAAATTTCGAACGTAAAAATCCCTGGCCCGTTGCCGTAAGTTTAAATAACTAAGCGTCCCCCCGACCGTTTCGCACCAGTGATTTTCATCCGGCAAAGACACAGCCTGCTGCGTCAATTGACCTCCGATCCAATCAGTCTCCTCGGTCATAATGACGCGCAAATGATTCCTTACAGCGGCCAATGCCGCAGCGCATCCGCCCAACCCGCCGCCGATAATCACCAGATTCGCGGGGCCCACGTTCGGATTTCCGGATCGGGTCAAATGGCTCGCACTGATTCTCAGCGACGGCGAAAGAATCAGTGGCGCCGCCGCACTCGCGGTTTTGATAAATTTGCGCCGGCTGAATAAGTTGCCCGAGTCACGCATGGTGGCGTCGCTTTTCCATTTTGCATCATAAGGCTCGAAATAAGCAACCAAAGCCAGCCAAATTCAAGCGGCGGCCCAGCGTATATTAAAAAAAATGAAACTTTCTTCTTCGGCAGGACCGGCGTTCAAACACTCGCACAATTTGGAACGAATGCCGCGCGCAAATGAGGCGGCAGGTTCGGCGTTGCCCCCGGTTGAGAGCAGACAAATGCAGCCAGTTCGGCAGCGATTCGATGAATTTCCGGGAGGCTGAATCGATTGAGCAATCCCATAACCAGCGCCGCGGTAAACGCATCGCCGGCTCCAATCGTATCCACAATGGCCACTTTACCGCCAGGCCGGTCAGACCAGTTGCCGGACTGATAGAGAAGGCTCCCCTTTTCACCACGAGTCAGCGCGACGACGTCCAAATCAAACAGACGGTCCAGATGCTCAATCTGCCGGCTAACATCCCCCCGGATTCCAAACATTTTGGAAAGGACAGCCAATTCATGTCCATTGAGTTTCACAACATTAGCAGCGGCGAGCGACCGTTCAATTATCTGCCGCGTGTAGAAATTTTGCCGCAAATTGACATCAAAAACACACAACGACTCCGGCGGCGCAGCGGCGACCAAACCCTGAATTGAGGCAGATGCGATGGGTCCCCGCTGACCGAGCGTACCGAAACAGATAGCATCGGCCCGCTGGACTGCTTCCTGGCCGTAACTCGTCAATTCCAAGGCATCCCACGCCGAATTCGCATTGATCGTGAATTTCGGCACGCCTCCCTTTTCCAGTTCCACGTCCGTCGTTCCCGTTGGCAAAAAAGCGTCAATTTGCACGGTTCCATCGGCAATTCCCATTTGGTCAAGGCGCTCCATTATTTCCCGGCCACGCGCGTCATCGCCCACCCGCGTAATGACCTGGGCTTGCGCGCCCAGTTGGCTGGCGTGAAACGCAAAATTCGCCGGGGCCCCGCCGAGCTGCGGACCGGAGGGCAGCAAATCCCAAAGAACTTCGCCGATACCAATTACGTTAAAACCCATGGCATCAGAAGCGGCGCCAGGCGCGCCTTAACTGTTCGTCCTTTTGACTTCATCTTCATTTTTGTTTCCACGCCGACTTCAATTCGTAAATCTTTAGCGAAACAATCCGGGCAAAACCCCCCACACAGGATAACGCAAGGCATCGGTTGTCCGGCGAAATATCAGCTGCCGTCGGCATGTATAAAGTCCCGTCACCGCCATAAATATCCACCGAAGCGCGATCAACAAAAATATGGAGATTGATTTTGTCATTCATCGGGACAAGATCTGCCTGGCAACCGAGACAGGAAAGCTTTTGGCCTGCCACATCGTAAGTCAACGGAACACCACGCAGGTTAAATTGTATCTGCTTTGCGGGGCCCGGTTCAATTTGCGCTTCGATCTCGAAAAGATCGCCCTGGATACCGACTAACGGATTTGCGCTTTGCCCGAATGCTTGAGGATAAATCTTATATTTGCGCCCACGAAGCGATGCCAATTCTCTCACCGGATTTACGTTGAGAACAGCCCCAGTCGGTCCGGATTTCAGCGTCAATTCGACCGGCAAACCCATCATTTGGTTGAACGGCATTCCGCGGAACATATCTCCATTGGGCAGCCGTCCCCAGGGAACTAAAATGCATCGACCGTCCCGCGGAGGAATGTCCGAATAAATTTGCGACGCGTACCAGCAGTCGCCGCTCTCAAGATGGCGCGGCCGCGTTTCCGGAGTGAACGTATGCCCGTCAAACCGGCCGATGACATACACACCGCTGGCCCCAAAAAATACCCAGTGCTCACTATGTACGTCGCCCTCCATGGGAATTTCAAAAAAATTCGGGCACTCGGCATCGTCCGCCAGCGTGAAATCCTGAAGTTTGTTCCAATGCTTTAAATCCTTCGAATCGAATATCTCGTAGTCATGATGATCGAGATAAAGGGCCATCACCCATTTTTTATCCGGCGCAAACCACGTCACTTTTGGGTCGCGATTGTCCGCCGCGATATGTCCAAGCACCGGATTATCCTGGTATTTAGTCCAGGTACGGCCTCGATCGTTGCTGTAGGCGATTTCCTGAGTGAAAGGATGACCCGCCGCTGTCATCATCGCCACCATGGCCGGATCGTGGCCATCCTGAAAACCAGCGGTATTATTCCAATCCACGACGGCCGAACCGGACCACATGCCGCCGTGCTCATCGGGATAAATCGCCACCGGAAGCTCATGCCAATGGACGAGGTCTTTGCTTACGGCATGGCCCCAGGACATGTTGCCCCAATTCCAGCCATAGGGATTGTGCTGGTAAAACAAATGATATTCGCCTTTGAAATAAACCAAACCGTTCGGGTCGTTCAACCATCCCCGCCGCGAGGTAAAGTGAAACTGCGGACGCAATGATTCGTGGTACAATTCACTGCTTCCCTCGATCTCATCGGATTGGTCGATCGAACTCAATCCGGTCGACCCGTCCGGTAATTTGTCCACTTTGAGCGTGACCACCTCGCGCCGAAATGGTGTCGCGTCGAGAAATGCCCACCAATCGGGTTTGCCGTCGGCCAATTCAATGTCAAAAGCCCGTTCTTCGCGACCGTTGACGAACAGACTGATGTGGCGCATTGCCGCGCCATTTTTCACAGGAAAGTTCAGATAAGCCTTCCCGATATCCATGGTGCGCTCGACGTCAGTGTTTTGATCAGCCAAAACCGCAAACCCGAGTACGAGACTTCCAGCCAGCGCAAGGATGACTTTAAATGTTCGCATTAGTTGGTAGAGAGGCGCGCGCAGTTTTGCATGGTGATTGTCCCGGAAGGGAGACTGCACCCAGGTGCTCGTTCAAAATCCCGGTGTCCTGCTGCCGGGCGTCCAGCTTCAGAGATACCGACCCGCCGCAGGCAACCCATTTACCCTCGGTATCCAATTCGCAGAAGCCCGCGGAATTAACTTTGCCCCGAACGCCTATCGCCACATCTTCATGCTGGAAAAATGACGAAAAGACCAGGGGAACCTCCGCTCCATTCAGATCTACAATGATGTACTTGGATTTCATTTTGGCTCCGCGCGTTAAATGCGTCATTGGGTGGAACCGCTCCAGATTGATTTCAGCTTGTTCACTGTTAACGAATTAAATGCCGCACTTCCACCGCTGCAGGTCAGCGATATCAGCGACTTGCCGGATATATTACTGGCAGGCAGCGGCATATATACCTGGCCGTTGTTGCCAAAGATTTCAATTGTATCGAGATCGACCACCATTTCCAACTGCACAATGCCGTTCAAGGGCGGGAGCGACTGCGTGTCACCGTTGCAGGAGATTTGCTGTGCCACTGCATTGTAAGTCACCGTCACTCCCTGGAACGTAAAAACCACTGATTGCGCCGTATTTGCGGAAAATTGCGCTTTCAGATCGAAGAGCGTCCCCCGGATACCTGATAATGGATTATCGCCCGGATTTAACGTCAGGTTTGTCCACGTATAAATGTTGACGGCATTATTGGTAATCTCCGCGATTGGCGACGAACAGAGCCGCACCCCGTTGGAAGTCGTTTGCAGGGTCAATGTTGTGGGAAAATACATCAACTGGTTGAAAGGCATTCCTGGCGTCGATATTTGCGCCCATCCGATGCGCACCCTGCGATTGTCACCCGGAGCCATGCTCGCGAACGTTTGCGATGCGTAGAAGCCGGAACCCGAATTTCCCGGCAACTCAGGCGTTGAGGGCGTGAAAGTAGATCCGTTGAACTGCCCCAGCTCATAACCACTGCTGCCGTCATTCAGTTCCCACATCAGGTTATTGCTGTTTCCATCCACCGGCAACTGAAACAAATCCGGACATTCAAAGAAGCCGTTATAAATCTTACTCTGGAAGGTCCATTGCCGAAGGTTTGGCGAAGAGTAAAAGCTGATCCCGTTTCCACCGGTGGCGTCATAGACCGCCATGACCCAATCGTTTGAAGGAGCATACCAAAGCAAATGGGGGTCACGGCCCACATTAACGACAACCGGATTGCCGGAATAATCGGCGAACGTCATCCCGCCGTCATTGCTGTAGGCAATACATTCTCCGCGCGCCGTGCTGTAATACGCCGCCACAATCACGCTATTGGTCCCGGTCTGAAACCCGCTGGTGTCGGCCGAATCCACGACTGCGCTGCCGGACCAAACGTCATCGCCGTACGTATGTGAATAAATCCCCTCGGGCAATTCCTGCCAATTCAGCATGTCCCGACTGGCCGCGTGACCCCACCATTTCTGGCCTGATCCGTCCCAATTGAATGGATCGTGCTGATAATACAAATGGTATTGACCATTATAATAAAACATTCCGTTGGCATCATTGATCCAGCCGCGTCGCGTTGAAAAATGCAACTGGGGTCGAAGCGTCTCGGTATACAGATTCGTGGCGCCCATGATTCCGTCGTGTTGGATGATCGAACTTAAGCCGGTGGAACCAGAAGGCAGACCGCTCACCGAAATCGTGGCCATTTGATTGGAAAAAGCCGATACATCCACAAAGGCCCACCAATCCGGGGTTCCATCCGCCAATTCAATGTTAAAGTCGCGCACGGGGCTGCCATTGACAGTCACCGTCACCCGCCGCATGGCAGCACCGTCTTTCGCAGGCAGGTTCAATAAGTTATTGGTCAGGCGCGTCGTTTTGAATAATTGTGGAAACGCCGAATCGCCCAGAACAATTTCATCAACCAAAATGTGTCCCCAACTGCCGGTTGCCGAGTCCACGATTTGCAACGTCGCTGTTTGGCCGACGTACGCGCTGACATTCCATTGCGCCGGCAGCAGCGTTTCGCTATCAGCGCCGGTCGCCGTTTCCACGACCACATTGCTGACGATAAGATTGATGCACTCCTGCCCGGGATAATCGCCGCCGCCAATCAGAAAATCGAGGTACGGCCTCGTAATGACAAACGGAGGCGACGTCAATGTCCCGGTTGAGCCGTCGCCGCCCAGGTATGAATTCACCAAACCAGAGCCATCATAACCGCTGACTGGTTGTTGATTCGGCAAAGTGCCCTCGGCCGGCCCGGAGCCGAAGGCTGTTCCAGTTGTTAGCCAGGCGCCATAAGTTGGCTCTTCGAAATCAGCCAGGACGACGTCAGCGGAAGCCGCGGGCGTCCATCCTTGAGCATTGGCCGCCCGGTAAAAGCCCTGGAAATATGTCGCGTTCGTATGGACGAATTGACCCACGCCCAGATTCGACGCGGTTACGGATCCAATATTCGTCCAAGGTCCGGCTAAATTGGTCGTGGCTTGCAGTTGATAGGTATAATTTGGCGACGCCGCCAAAACCAGGCTCGAAGTATTGTTCAACCACTGCGCCAGCTTCAATCGCGAGACGGTATTGCCGACGACATCGCTCCAACTCATGCCCATTCGCAGCTCATCGTGAGACACAGTGACGCCGTTCAGGTAGGCGCCAAAGGAGATGCCATTAAACGACATATCCGCGATGTTCGACACCACTAAAGTGGGCGTAGAAGGTTGGTGGGCCGACGCGGGATTTCGATACACCGTCACCGTGTCATTGCCGGTATGATAATCGATCCGCAAAACGTAAAAATCCACGCCGGTATCGCCCGGACCCAGATCGTAAAACGTCGAATTGCCGCCGGCCGGCGATTCAATTCGCAAGTTCGCGTCGTCATTGCCGCTGCCGACGTCGTTGCCGATACCGGCAATTCGCGCGTCGTCTCCCAGGTCACCTCTTTTAAATTCAAACTCGTAGAACGGGTTGGTACTGCTCGGCTGCTGCAAAAAACTGATATACAGTGTTGTGCCATCCGCGCCGATATTTCCATTACCGTCAATATAGCCATGCTGGGCAAATGTTCCGGCGGGCGAACAGTCCAGAAAGCGCCCTTTGCGCGAAGCGTTGGCGATGGATAAATAACCATTGAGCGAGTGCGCGTCGTATCCCGCGGGCGCATGCGTCCCACCGGTCAAACTGTTGGAAAAAGATTCCGAAGATCCGCCCGCCACATTGACCCACGCGCCGTTCCATCCGAAACCCCCGTTTGCACCGCCAATATCGCTGCTCGACTGGCCATAATCAAAGCCTTCGTATGCGAGCAAACCGCCGAAATTCGGCGAAACATTGACAACCGAACTGGTGACACTGCCATAGGCGTTCGAGGCCACAAGCGTATATTGTCCCGCATCAAAAACTCCATTGCCGCCCAATGCCAGTGTCGCGCCAGTCGCGCCCGCGATCGCAATACCATTTTTATACCACTGCAGCGACAGCGGTGAGACGCCGTCCGCCATCGCGCTCACAATAAGATTGCTGCCGGTGTCCACGGTCAGGTTTTGCGGTCCCGAAATCGCCACGGACAACGCTCGCACGGAAAGCGTCGCCCCCGTGCTGGACACTGTGCCCGCGGCGTTGGACGCCACAACGGTATAGGCTCCAGCGTTCGTTAATTGTGCATTCGATATCGTCAAAACGGCGTTCGTTTGTCCGGCCAATGGTAATCCGCCGAAATACCATTGGTAATTCAGCGGCTGGCTGGATCGCGCCAGCGCGCTCAAAACGATTGCCTCTCCAACGAAGGCTGATTCGTTGGTCGGCTGCGTCACTAAAAACGGTGGATTTCCCAAAACACCGGCCCAGGTCTGGCCCAGACGAATTTCATCGTGATTCACCGTCACACCATTGAGATATGCGCCCATCGAAATTCCATTGAATGACATGTCGGCGACGCCGGGCATCGTTAAGGCCGGTTGGTTGCCTGATTCGGTTGGGCCAATCGGGTTGTCATAGACATAGACGTCGTCGCTTCCGCCGTGATAATCAATCCTGACAATATAGAAATTCACGTTCGTGCCGCCCGGGGCGAACGGCGTTTGTTGCGAGTCGGGCGCGCGCAGATTCACTGTAGTCGCATTCGCCATATCGTTGCCGATACCGCCAATTCGGCCGGAATCGCTTAGATTTCCCCGATGCAACTCAAATTCATAAAATTGCGCCGGGCTGTTCGGTTGCTGAAGAAAGCTTAGGTAGAGAGTTTTTCCCGCGGCGCCGATATTCCCGCTCGAATTCAAATATCCCGCCGCCGCAAAAGTGCCGTTGGTTGAACAATCCAGCCATCGCCCGCATCGGCTGTTGTTGGCAACAAACAAGGAGTTACCGGTTGACCGATTATCAAATCCGGCCGGCGCACTAGCCGCAGCCGGCAAGCCGCTTGAATTCACTGACTCACTCGCCGTCGCGCTGACATCCATCCATCCATTGCTCCAACCAAAGCCGCCAATTTGGCCTGTTATGATGCTCCCCGCCGGATAATTAAAGCCCTCGTACGCAAGCAAACCTGCCGTAGTGCCGGTGATTCCCCATTTTTGGCACAGGCTCGCCTCTTTGCTTTGCCGGTCGGCATCCGATAAAGCGCCGTTGTAAATCAATACTTCCGCAAAATCGCCGGTGAAAAAATTGCTCAGCGTGGCCTGGGCCCCGATCGCGACCTTCGTCGAGGCGTTGAGAGGGCCGGTGTTTCCCATCGTAATGCCCGCCAAATTTCCATCGATATATAAATCGAGCTCACCAGAACTTTCCCTTCGACGCAGCGTAAGCACATGTGGCAAACCATCGTTGAAGCCAGGCGCGGAAGTGACCGACATATCGGGATTGCCGGTCCCCGCACACAATTCACCGTTGACAAACAGACAAGCGCCGAAATCGCTGGCCAGACCGGCGGCAACGCCACTGACCAGGCCAGCGCCACTGTAGAATTGGCCCCCCGTATCCAAACCTTGGGTGCTCCGTGCCACGCAGAAAATGGTGAAATCGTCCTGAACCGGTCGATTTAACATAAGGACCTGGTTATTCGTTGCATTGAATCGGACGACCGGCAGGCTGTTCAGCGCATTTGTGACATAAGCGGGTCGCTGACTGAGTGTCGTTTGAATTGCGCTATAACCGTGCCCGCTCGAATCCGGCCAGATCGCCACAGGGGTTCCGTTTGCCAATCCCGCAATGGCGTCCGCTTTGAACCATGCCGCCAGTACGGGCGCCATAACGCTAACTTGCTGGGAATTCAAACTCTCACCATTGGTATTTACCGCCGAGACTTCGTAGAAATTAGTCGTTCCAGTTGGGGGTGCGCTATCCGCAAACTGATTCGAAACGGGCCAGATGGCCCCGGCGGTCGAAATACTTGCGACGGTCGTTTCATGCCCGCTAATGGTTGAACGTTTTACATTATACGACATCGCGCCGGGAACCATATTCCATGAAAGATTGACGGTGTTTCCCTCCACAACCGCGCTCAGATTTGTCGGCGCTGACGGCGGGTTGCTATTGGCTTCAATGATCGCCGCGCTCCAATAAGTGCTGTCGAATTCCACATCAGGATAATAAAACCCGCCCGGCGCACCGGTCGCCTGGTACCAACCGCGAAAAATTTCGGGATTGGCCGTATTGCTTTCCTGGCCCGGTATCACCAACACGCCGTGGCCAAACGCAGTGTTCCATTGGCCCGGATCATTTCCCGCTCCCCCCTCGTAGCACTGGAGGTAGATCGTGTCGCAGTTTGTAATGCTGCTATACAAATTCACCCAAAAGGATTGCTGCGTGTAAGGCGCCAGCGTGAATTTATAACCAAGGACGCCCAGCAGATTGGCGAAACTCACCGAGGAATTCAGATCATAGGTGAATTCATCGTCATCGTTAATCGCATCAATTCCGGGATCGGCGCTTTTTAACGCCTGAAAATTCCGGTAAAGGATGCTACCCGTCCCTGTCCCCTGTGCGGTGACCAGGTTTTTGACATTGTTAAAGCTGGTGTCCTGCCAGCCGCCAACACAAACCTCATAGCGCGTAACCGTCGTCGGCGCGGCCTTTAAAGTATTAACCAGGGCGCCCCAGTTTTTCGGTCCAATATAGATACCATTCGAGCAGACCGGACCCCCGCCGATTTCGAGCGTCCCGTCGGTGTCGATGTGCATCGCGAATGTAATGAGCGTCGTGAAACCAGACGCCTTGTCAAAGGACATGGACGGGGTTGTAAACTGAAAATAATCGTTTCCGTCTGCGCCGTAATTCATGACATTGGCGGCGATAGCGTCCTGAAAACGAACTCCGGCCAGCAACGATGCGGCCAACAGAATCGCCAGCC
>DASYZW010000044.1:0-2993 GCA_035945915.1 Verrucomicrobiia bacterium
TCGCGGTGCTGGCAAATTCCGCAAAAGACTGCGGACGCCGGTGATTTTTCATCTCCCATCCCAGGAGAGCGCGGTTGAGCAGTTGAAGTTGTGTCAGGCCTGAATTAGCGGAGTTGACGGGAATTCCCGGGGGTGGCGGCCCGGAAGGGACCGTGGCGGTTGGCGTGGTGACCTGGCCGGCGGTTGAACCGGCTGCCGGCGTAGCGGCGCTGGATGCGGAATTAGAGACCGACACGGGCGCAACCGAAGGCCCCGCAGTCCGGGACTTTCCACAGCCCCCGCCCATAGCCAGAAGGCAGAGTGAACACAGAATGCCTGCCGTTAGCCGCCAACTATCACGCCTTCCGGATTCAAGAGTAATATTCACGGGTATTAGTGTGGACTTTCAAAAGATACCTCACATGCAACGAGGGGCAAAGTAGTGAAAATTAACGACAGCGGAGAAAAGAGGACGGCTGGGCCCGTCATGCCAATTGTAACAGTCGTTGGGTCTTTGCGCGGATCAGGCCGGGATTAGTGTTTCGGGGTTGCCCTTTTCGCGCCGGGGGGCCGCGCCTGGTGATCCGTTTTTTGCCCGAATTATTCCCGGGTGGAGATTTGACCATCCGATCTCCAAACCTTATCGCCGTAAATGATGCCCCTTCCAACGGTGGCAAGATAAACGCGGCCGTAAATTCGGGGATCCCCAGTTAACCGGGTAATCCCGCCGAACGGGTGCCGCGAGTTGTCGATGCAAATCCAGGAGCGGCCGTTGTCATCCGATCGAAAAATTCCGGCGAGTGATTCGACTGTGCCGAACAAAAAGAGCGTCGGCGGGCCATCGGGAGCGGCGGGTTTGCCGCATCCAAATGCGGCGGCATCGACATGTGCGATTTTGATGAAATGATTGCCTCCATCACTGGAATGCCAAAGACCGTGTGGGCCGAAGGCAAGCCACAAATCGCCTTCACAATTTAACACTGCCGTTAAATTCGACGCGCGGGGAGGGCCGAATTCGCCAGACGGGATCGCAAAAGGGAAACGGAATTGCGTGGGGGTGAAGCTGGCCGCGCCATTGGTGCTGGCGTACATTTGTCCCGTATATGAATTAAAGGCATAAAAGCGCGACGGATTCACCGTGTCGGCGACAACCCGAGTCTCCGGCGGCAACCCGGCGCAGTCCTTCCAGGTATTTCCCTGATCAACCGTCCACTCCGGCGCCAGGCCGTGTTTGGTCAGCACGATTGTCTTTCCATCGGAAGAGATCGCCACCAGGCCGCCGCCTTCCCCGGGCGATGGTTCACGGTCAAGAAATCGCCAGGTCTTTCCGCCATCCGCGGAAAGGGCCACGTGACTGCCTGATACGCGCGTTGTCCCGGTGCGCACGACGAAATGGGCGTTACGGGCCGCGAAGGCAATTTCCTGAGTGTTGATGAAATGCGGGCCGGCAAAACTGCCGTGCGCGGGGCTCATGTCCAGGTCGTCATGCACGAAACCGTCAATATCGCCAACGCCGCTCAAAAGATGCGCCCCGATAGGGGGGCTCACCAAAGCCAGCGGCACCGTTTCCTCAAGCCCGTCGTCACAGAAATTCCATTTGGTCTTTCCGCCTGAATCCGCGGCGGCCAAATTTGTGCATCCCCAAACGCCATAGCCGGTAGTGAACCAAATCTTACTGGAGTCAAAGGGACTGATGACGATGCTGCCGATCCAATGCGGTTTCATAGTGGCGGCGTAAGGCGCTCTCCGCGAATCCCAGGCGGCGTTCGCAAACATTGGCGACCAGGTCGCGCCGGAGTTCGTGCTGCGGAACATTTCGTCGTGGGGATGCCAACGGCAAAAGGTTGAAGTCAAAATGGTGCGCGGCGCCTCGGGATCCACGGCGACTGAGCCATAGCCGAACGGCTGGCCGGCGTCGGGAGATTCGAGCGGTGTGATATCCGACCACAAATTTTTCGCCGGATCAAATTTCCAAACCGCGCCACCGGTCATTTCATTGGGGCCGGGTTCCCTTCCATAACTAAGATAGAGAATGCCGTCGGCGGCCAGAACGACATGGTTGGGCCGCAATCCGATCGGCTGCCCGGGGACCGCCTTCCAATGGTCACCATCGTCAACGCTGGAAAACAAATTTGTTCCCGCAGTCGAAGCCGCCGCATAAATCGTTCTGTGATTGATTAAAACACAAATAATTCCCACCGAACGTTTATGGAAAAAGGGCCGACTATCGTTGGGCGCGGGATTTTCCCCGGCAATTTCGGGAAAATTTTTTACCTGGTTCCACGTCACGCCAAAGTCGATGCTTTTCCACAGTCCGTCGCGCCGCGTGCCGAAGAACAGTTCTTTGCCATCAATGGGACTAACGGCAAGACGTTCGCCGTTAAAACGCCCGGTTTCGTTGCCCCCCATTTTAAACGGCACGTCGGTTTTCTGCCAGGTTCGTCCCTGGTCATCCGAGCGAAAAATGGCCGCCCGGCTGAACTCATAAATGCCCGCCGCGAGGTACACGCGGTTCGTGTCGTTTGGGTCCAACGCGATGCTTTCAATCCCGGTAAAGTCTTCCTCGCCGAAGGAATCGGTAATGGGAATCCAGCGGCGCGAAGCCTCATCCCAGCGAGAGGCGCCGCCCACATCGGTGCGGGCATAGAGGAGATTTTTTGCGCGAGGATGGGCAATCAGGCCGGTCACAAAGCCGCCGCCGCCGATGACTACATTCTGCCATTGATACGGAGCGGAGTCCTCAGCGGCGGACCTCAAACACAGGCCGCAGAACAACGCGATGGCGGCAATTATTTTCATCTGCTTTTAGAAGTAAGAAATCCCATTTGCCCGATTCTGTCTTGTCATCAAAATTAGTGATTTGAAACACTTGTCCCGGCGCGCTGGTTGATCTATGGTCTGTTGCCTGGACACTATTCCGACCTATGTTGCGCCAGGCTGACCCAACTTATCTTTGCCGGCAAATACTGGCGACACTTGCGGTGTTATCCCTATGGTTTTTTTCATCGACGGTA
>DASYZW010000045.1:0-5435 GCA_035945915.1 Verrucomicrobiia bacterium
TATGGTCGCTGAGGCGGTACTGGAATTTGAGACTCAAGCGGTTCAGAAATGAATCATTGCCGTCCCGGATTCCGGCATTGACGTTATGGGCGGTAAACACAATTTTCTTGCCCAGCAATTTGTAATAAACCATCAGAAATGTGCGATCGAAAAGCTCAAACTTATTGTTCCAGAGGATGTGGAAAATGCGGGGCTGAGCCGTAAGGGCGTAGGTGATGAGCCGGACGTAATAAACCAGGACCCGTGTCATTTTTTGGAGCCGGCCGGCATCGGCCTGCTGGTCACGAAAATTTAGATAATTGACCCTGGGATTGCCGTGCAATTCGGGGCAGTCCACAAGGTCGCTGCCGATAAAGTCGAAGGTCTGACCTCGGGAAAGGAGGGCGGACGCCAATCCTAATGCGTAAGGCTTGTCCCGTCCGGCAGTCAGCACGGCAACGCTGGCAACAACTGGAGAAGGTGCCGGCTGAGATCGCGCCTTTGTCTGCTCGTTGCCTCGCAGGGCATGGTCAGCGGACACGGCGGGCCGTTCTTGAAGATCGGTCAACATTGTTAATGGCCAGAATTGAGGGAAAAAGCTTTGGGCGCCTGGATGAGCCTGAGAATAGCGAAAAAGGCCGGATTACCGGTTGAAAGCCAGCTTTCGCTTTTGGGTCACCTTCCGTAATTGCTTCGCGAGCAAAAACACAAAGCCCCCGTAGAAAAACATGCTGAAAGTCGATACTTCGGGGACATCTGTGATCTGGGTGATCGCGAGATTGGATAGGTCTGCGTTAAGACCTTCATCTAGGACAAAATCAAATGACATCGCAGTAGTCGAAGAGGTGGCCGCGGCTGTAAAACTATAGTTTACCGCCGGGAATACATAACCATTCGGCGTTATATAACCGTCCTGGAAGGCGGAATTCAAATTGATTTCGCTGTTGCCGAACCACAGATCACCTGCTCCGCCAAAATTACCAAGACTGGCGTCTTGCAAAGTAAAGGATATTTCATAGGTCACGCCGGGCGTTGTATCGAGGTTTGCGGTTAGGTTCAAGTGGTTGAGGGAGGAGAAATTATCTCCATAGTCTCCAATAAACGACGCGGAATTGGACGAGTCGATATTAATAAGACCCCTGAATGGTGTTGACTCATCTATCCAACTGTAAAGGTCCATCAGGTTTCCCTGCGCTCGGGCCATTGATGGAAACTGAAAGGCGAAGAGTGACAAGGCGGCGATATGGAAAAGTGCGCAATATCTATACGCGCTTAGGGTTTTCAACCGCGAAGGCCCCCGGCGTCCTCTGATTCTCTTTTTTTGTTTCGTCACGCGATTATGAATTTACAGCTTTCCCAACACTCTAAATTCAAACCTGGTCCCCGTCTATGCGGGTTCGGGACATCACTGCACAGAAACAGGACATTATCAGTCTGTCAAGTAGTATTTTGAAACAACTAAATTCCTTTCGTTTTATTTGGGGTTTCAATGTTTAGCAAACCGGCGGGGAAGAGTTAGAGCGAACTGATGTTCGCTGCTACGGCTTCGAGTTGGGCCATCACCGCGTCATACACATTTTCCAGGCTGATAGCCGTGGTTGCGCGGCGGTCGAGGCCGCGCTGATAAAAGAACTCTGCCAGCAACGGTGAAATGATCTTTTGCTGGAGGCCGTAGTCATGGATTTCCCAAGGGCTGGTGCAATTGAACAGCGTGACACAGCGAGTGCCGGTGCCCAGGGCGAAGTGCATGGGCAAACTGTCGCCACCCACAAAACAGCGGTGATTCCGCACGTCTCCGAGATGTTCCAGAAGAGTTTCGCGGCGGGGCAGCACGTTCACGACCAGACCCCGCGCTTCGAGTTTTTGCTTGAGCAGATCATAATACGCCCAGTTTTTCATGGGCCACACGGGGCCGGCTTCCGGGGCGATGGCGACGTCTCCGGCCAGATTTGTCCATGCCGGCGCGGGGAGACGATATGGTTCACCGTTAAACCGAAAGCCCAATCCGGCAAAGATCAAATCCTGGTAGGCCCGGCGATTTTCCAACTTGAGGCGATCAGCAGCCTGCTTGCCGAAACGGCTAATGAGACTCATGTCGAACCAGTCGCGGGAATCATCGGTATAGGTAAGCCGCTCGTCCTTTTCGACATATGCGCCGAATAGGCGGCCGAATTTTAGGTTCTGCGCATATCGTCCGGATTCCAGAGTATCTTCCAGATTAATGACCAGGTCGTAAAATTGATTAACCACCGAATGGCGTTCTTCCCACGAGACCGCTTGCAAGTTCTCCCGCAGCCCGTCCAGTAGCGACAAATTTTTGGCCGCCGTGATCCAGGTGACCGGGCACGTGAATTTTTCCAGCAGGGGGGTTGTGCGAACGACATCGCCGGTTGCGCCGAGTTTGATTATGAGAACGTTCATGGATTTACGATTTACGACGTGGTGAATTGCGATATAAGCGGATGATGGAAAGGTGTTTTTAGACAGGATGAACAAAATGAACAGATTGCCTGGTTTAGTCAGGGACTCCTCACGTCGTCTGTTACGTCGGGATTCGTTAGAGTCTCGTCACCTCAGCTCCTACAAGATCTTCGTTGCGTTCGCCTGAACGGTCACGGAACAGAAGCCGTTCGATCGCCGCCAGCGTAAGAACGGCGTTAATTTCCTCACTGTAATTTTTGCGACCTGAAATATGCTCGTCCGCCATGCGCTTTAGGAAATCTTTGTTCCACAATGGACTTTGGAGGGTCTCGGCGTCGGTCAGCGTGTCTTTTACATATGACGCCAGCTCGCTCCGGAACCAATTGTGGTAGCGGAGAAACCGATGACTGCCAAAATGTTGCAAGCATGCCGCGACTGGACGGAACACGGGTTCCAGCAGCGAAAGTTTCGGAGGCAGGCCGTGGTTGTAGTGATAATCGAATTTAAACAACATCTTTGCTGCCAATCTGTTAAAGGCGGCTGCCGGTCCGAATGCCGGGCCGAGATACCCCATGTCCGTGGGAATATTGGCCACAGCTTTGTTGTTGTTCCTGATGAAACGGACGGCAGAATGACTGGATTTGCGCCAGCTGACAGGGATCCGATAGGCCAGGGCGACCAGTTCATTGTCCATATAAGGGGTTCGCAGGCAAAGCTGCGAACGACATGCCGTGACTGTGCCGAACCTGTTCCAGGGCATTTCCTTGAATGCCGCAAACGTGACCGGATGCTCGTTTTCAAGATGCAATGGTGCGGCAGTCACTTCCTGCCGTAAAAGTTCGCTCGACAAGTTAAGTGGCCTGAACATGGACACGCTGCGGAATATCTCGCCGCCAAAGATGCCGGTCAGGCGCATGGGCGACAGCTCGCGCGCCTGCCGGCTAAAATATATTTCATGCGCGCCGGTAATTCCAAAATATCCATCAGTTGCCAAAACGGTTTTGTCCACCCAATCGGAAAAATCCCTATAGAAATCAGAGCCGATGCGCAGAAGTTTGTGTTCCAAGCCACAGGCGGCGGCCACTCGCGCTGCGAGCCGTGCATCCAGGATGTCCGTATTCTCCCCTGAATACGTATAGCAAACGGCTGTCCTGGCCGTTTCTGGCAGGCACGCCATGATCATGCGCGAATCAAGGCCGGCCGTCAGGGAGATGCCTAATTTTATTTCAGATTCAATGTAGCGGGGCAGAATTCGCCTAAACGTTTCCTGAAAGGCGGAATCGAATGACTCAACTGAGAGTGGAGTCTGAGATTCCCAGGTTTCCGGAGAAAAATATCTATGTCTTGTGGATGTTCCATTTTGGAAAGACCACAATGACCCGCCCGGCAGCATGGAGATTCCCTTGAATAGGGTTCGTTCTTTGAGAGTCGTGCCATAAGCCAGAAATTGGGCAGCGCCTTTGTCATCGAAGCTTCTCAATTTCGGCAGGATGCGCAGCAGCACCTTGGCGCGGCTGGCGAAATAGAAGGCGTCGCCTGTCTCATGCCAATAAATTCGCTCCATTCCGTAACGATCGTTAAACAAAAAGGCTTTTCTCTTTCGTTTATCAATCAAAAAGCCGACGAACTGGCCATTCAGGTTTCCGACAAATTGTTCGCCCTCTTCTTCGTAAAGGTGAACAATCCACGCTAATTTGTTTGCTCCGAGATTATGGCCTTTTCGCCGAAGATCGATTCCAATTTGAGGATCCGGAAAGCATTCGCCCGCAAACACGAGCGCAATGTCCTTCTGCTCGTTCATGAAAGGTTGGCTCGCGGCAGGCAATCTTTCATCCGCCACCCACCCGTTGAAAATGCCCATTTCCGGAATGGAAACGCTGCCGACCGTATAAAAATTCTCGCCTTGCGTGGCGGCGGCCATCGCCTTCACGGCGCTCTCGCATTCAGCGGCAGGCTTGTGACTAATGATTCCGAAGATTCCTGGCATACGATCGGGGAAGGTATTGGAAAAATGGAGCCGGCGGGAGGAATTGAACACTCCATCTGCCAAATACAATTTGGCTGCTCTATCGTTGAGCTACACCGGCGACGGCGGCAATTTAAATTGATTGAAAAAAAAGGAAAGCTGAATCAAGCATCCTGCGCTGCAACAGCGCTTGCTCCAGATTCCAGAAAATGGGCGCGCACTTTTAGGAGCAGTCTCAGAAGGGGACCTGGCAATAACCCAACGGGGCCGCGATGCAGTTTCAGAGCATTGAAAAGCCGGCCTTTTAACGTCAAGGGCACGTAGTATCTCGGGAAATCCAACCGTTCGAAGCCATTTCGTCGTTTGAACTCCACCAATGAATCCTCTTTTTTATTGCCGTAAATATAGTTGCCATAAACCAGGTATGACACACCTTTTTGCGCGCAAATTTCCACTGCTTTGGTGACAAGGGCATTCATAGGCCGCTTGTCCTGATGAGAGTTCAACGCAATGATGGACAGTATGAAAGCAACCTTGTCCACATAAGTCATCTTGACGAAACCAATGAGCTCATTTTCGAAATACGCTCCGATGAATTCGCTGCGCTCCACGTACGTCCCATGTTCGCGTTTTATCGCTTCAAAATCCTTTCCATAATGCCAAAATCGCCTGCCCTGTCGGATCGGTGCTTCATTGCAAATTTTATGGATGCCACGCGCGAACTCGTCGTCAAATGACACCGCTTTGACCGTCACGCCGCGTTTGGCGGCACGTCGCGTATTTTTACGAGCTTCCTGCGGCAGCTTTTCCCACCAGCCTTCAAAGGATGTTGTTGGCACTACAGCGTAATTTTCCCACTCTACTTCATATGGAAATCTCGGCGTTACATCCGGCGGCCTTTGGAAAAAGGTGAGAACGTCCGCTTTTAAACCGGTTCGTTTCAATTCTGTGACAAATTGGACTGGATTCGAAACCAAATCCCCTTCGGTCAATTCCTCATCACGCACAGAGGCGATTTTAAACCACCCACCTTTGACGATAACAGTGCGTCCGGCAATTTCGGCCGCCG
>DASYZW010000046.1:0-9631 GCA_035945915.1 Verrucomicrobiia bacterium
CGGCAACCCTGTGGATTCGTCAAATAGGTTCTTCCAATTTTGGGCACGATCCTGAAACGCGACGCAAGTTTTGTGATCACCGAGCGCATCCGCAAATTGCGAGAGCGCGAAGTCGGCGTTACAATATTCAAGCGTGACCGATGCGGCGCCCGGAACGTAGCCGAGTTTCAGATAGTCTTCCAAACCCTGGCGCACCTCAAATCCGTCAGACGTGGTTCCCGGCATCGACGCGCCTTTCACCATCGCGGCGAGAGCCGCATGCGTATCGAATCGGTTTGCGCCAAATGCATACTCGTCCGCCAATATAATATCATCGCCGTCACCGACCATGCCTCCGGAATTTCGATTAACCTGTTGCCAGCGCGGCAGCCCGCCACCGTGTGGACGAACCGCCGCGTCCTGTTGCGCATAGTTGACCAGGGATTGGGCAATGTCGCTCGCCTCATTCGGGGCCAGTATCGCAACCAACGGCGCCAGCGAACGGTATTGGTCCCACGCCGGTATGTTTTGATACTGATGCTGATGGCCCGGGGAAACGGCGTGGATTTTTCCGTCCATCCCCGGGTATTCGCCATTGACGTCATCCAGCAAATTGGGGTGCATGAAGCAGTGATACAGCGCGGTGTAAAAACTTTTTCTTTGGTCTTCGCTGCCGCCGTCCGCCTGAATGCGATTTAAAACAGTGTTCCATTCCGCGTCCGCCTTTTGGCGGACAGCGGAAAAATCCCAGGACGGATTTTCCGCGGCGAGATTGGCGCGCGCATTGTCGAGACTGACATATGAAATCGCAACGCGACACTGAATCCCGGCGTCCGACGGTTCGAACGTTAATACGGCGCCGCAATTTTTACCGCTCGCGTCTGCCTGGCTGGTGAGAGAATTTTCGCTCCAGGTTTGGACCCGCTGAATTGGCTGGTCAAATCGAGCGATAAAATAAATCGTGAAGTCGCGCTTTCCGCCGCCGATGTGATCGTGGTAGACGCCCGTGACCTCGTTGCTATGAACCGAGATCGAACCATTCGCGCGAATCAAGACTGTGCCGGGCTCTTCGGGAGGAAACGTGAACCTCGCCATGCCCGTCCGCGGCGTGGCGGTCAGTTCCACATCAATTCCGTTGTCGAGCTTGACCCGATAATAGCCGGCGGAAGCGGCTTCGTTCGAATGGGAAAACGCGGCGGCAAACGGATTCCAATTCTTCCCGGGGGACTCAGTCACCGGCTGGACGGTTGGCATAAACGGCACATCCATCAGGCACACGACGCCGCGACCGCTGAAGTGAGTCAGACTGAAATCGTCGATTACGTTGTCCGGATACCAGTATCCGCCCGCGATCCGGTTCTTGTGAGTCGTATCCGGGCCCCACGCCAGCATCCCGCGCGGACAAACTGCGCCGGGGAAGACATTGCCGGTGTCCCAGCTATATCCTTCATGAATCACAGGATTCGGATCGGTGCCGATGAACGGGTTGACGTAACGGGACAGCGGAAGCTCGGGCCCGGCGGCGGCCAATCGAGGGCATGCCGAAAGCATGGCGAGAAGACAAATGATTTTCACGTGCGCCATATATATATAGTGCAGGCGGGTTGAACCAGAATTTTTCCAAACCCGGAATCAGCCCAACCCTCGCCTGGCTTTCCCTCGACCCTGGCGTCATAGCTGCCGAACCGTCCCGGCGGCCAAATCCTGTCCGCATAAGATTGACATTTGGCCGATTCAATGGAAAAATTTTTTGCGCGTTACAATTTCATGCCAGATTGCGGCGCAAATCCATTGTGGCTGACAAAGACGATTATCTTGCGGATGTTTTAGTTGATCTGGGCCTCCTTACGGCCGAGCAATTGGAGAAGGCTCGCGCCGAAGCGGGCGCGTCGAATGTCGGTGTCATCGATTTGCTGCTGGCCAACAAAACGGTCAAACAGGCCGACGTGATCCAGGCCAAGGCCGCGCAATTCGGCGCCGAAGTCATCCAGCTTTCGGGAATGAAGGTTCCGGATGAGGTCATCTCGATCATTCCCCGCCACCTCGCCAGAAAATACCGAGTCATTCCCGTTTTCAAAGGCGACGGAAAAGTGGCCGTCGCCACGTCGGACCCTTCGGACCTCAACACGACGGACACGCTCGCGCACCTGCTCAATGCCGAAATCGAATTGCGCGTTGCTTCCGAGCAGGACATCGAGTCCGCGCTGAACCGTTATTACGGCGGCAGCACGACCTCAGGCGGGGCGGGCGCCGGCAAGGGTGCAATCGACCAGGCTGTCATTGAATTGACTGAAAGCGATGTCGCCGCGCCCACCGCATTGGAAGAAGGCGCCGAAGGCGTGGACGCCGATGCGCCGTTGATCAAACTCGTAAACCAGATCATCGTTGACGCCTTCAAGATGCGCGCCTCGGACATTCACCTGGAACCGATGTCCAAACGATTTCGATTGCGGTATCGCATTGACGGCGTGATGCAGGAGATGAAGAGCCCGCCCAAACGGTTGCAGGCTTCGGTCATCGCGCGGTTGAAGATCCAATCCAACATGTCCATCTCCGAGCACCGGATACCTCAGGACGGCCGTATTCAGTCCAAGGTTGGAAACAAACTCATCGACCTTCGCGTGTCGTGCCTGCCCACCAGCCATGGCGAAAGCATCGTCATGCGTATTTTGGACAAGGAAGGTCTTCGGCTTGGGTTGCCCGAGTTGGGATTTTTCACCGACGACCAGCAAAAATTCGAGCGCCTCATCGCGCTCCCCGACGGAATCCTGCTCGTGACCGGCCCGACCGGTTCCGGCAAAACCACGACGCTTTACTCCTGCCTCCATTTCATCAACCGTCCGGACCGAAAAATCATCACCGTTGAGGACCCGGTCGAATATGTCCTGGCCGGCATCAACCAGGTGCAGGTCAATGAACCGGTGGGCCTCAATTTCTCCGCGGCTCTCCGCTCCATCCTTCGCCAGGCGCCGAACGTGGTGATGATTGGTGAAATTCGCGACGTCGAAACGGCCACCATTGCGATCAATGCGTCGCTCACCGGACATTTGGTCTTTTCGACCCTCCATACCAATGACGCTCCCAGCGCCGTGACCCGCCTCGTGGATATCGGCGTAAAACCCTTTTTGGTCGCGTCCTCGACCCGCTGCCTCATGGCGCAACGGCTCGTCCGGAAAATTTGCAAAAAATGCGGCCAGCCCTTTTCGCCGCCGGACAACGAACTGCGCGCGCTGGGCATCACCCCGGACATGCTGCAGGGGGCCAACACCATGAAGGGTCGCGGTTGCGCCGATTGCAGCGGCACCGGCTGCCGCGGCCGGATGGGCATCTTCGAAATTTTTGTCATCGATGATGAAGCCCGAAAATTAATTTACGACCAGGCGCCGGTCTCGGTCCTGAGGGCTCGCGCCCGTGAAATGGGCATGCGGACTCTCCGCGAAGACGGCATCCGCAAAGTCCTTGCGGGCATCACGACTGCCGAAGAGGTCATTCGTTCAACGGTGGGAGATGAAGCGTGATGAAGCGGATTGCCGATTGTCCAATATGTCCTGTGTATCCCGTTTTCCCGGTTGATCCAATCCAGGCAAAATCGAACTTCCGGATCACTTTGTAATCGTGCTTTAAAAGAATATGTCCTACGCAATGTCTGATTTGTTGCAGTTGAGCGTCGCCGAAGGAGCGTCCGATCTGCACATCCGTGTCGGCACACCCCCGGTCATCCGCGTCCACGGTATTTTGCACCGCGTCGAGGGCCCATCGCTCAAACCCGAGGACACCGAGGAATTGATGCGCAGCATCACGTCCGAAGAACACATCCAGAGCACCCGCGAGCGCGGCGGCGCGGACTTCGGTTTCGCTTTCGGTGACGCCGCCCGGTTTCGCGTCAGTGTCTTCAAGGAGAAGGGCAACTTCGGACTCGTGCTGCGGCAGATTCCCAATAAGTTGCTCACCATGGAACAAATTGGCATCCCGCCCAGCGTTAAGGAATTGTTGTACAAACCCCGCGGCCTTTGCCTCGTCACCGGCCCGACCGGTTCCGGAAAGACCACCACGCTGGCTTCCATGCTCAACATCATCAATGAAGAGCGCGACGAGGCCCACATCATCACAATCGAAGACCCGATCGAATATTACCACAAACATAAGAAGGCCCTTGTCACCCAGCGTGAAATCGGGGTGGACGTTCCCAATTTCGCGGAAGGCCTCCGCCGCGCCTTGCGACAGGACCCGGACATCATCCTGGTTGGTGAAATGCGCGACCTTGAAACCATTGAGGCCGCCATCACCGCGGCGGAAACGGGTCACCTTGTCTTTGGCACGCTCCACACCACCGGCGCGGCCAAGACCATCGACCGTATCCCCAACGCCTTTCCGACCAACCAGCAGGAAATGGTGCGCATTCAGCTTTCCACGGTCATGCAGGCGGTCATTTCACAATTGCTCATTCCCCGTGTTGACAAACCGGGCCGCGTGGCCGTATTTGAAATCATGATCAATACCCCGTCCATCGCCGCGCTCATTCGCGATAACAAAACGTTCCGTATCCAATCGGACATCCAGACCGGCGCAAAATGGGGCATGGTTACGCTTGACTCCTTTCTCGTGGAAAAGTATCAGCAGGGCATGATCGCGCGTGAAGAAGTCATTACCAAATCTCAGGACCCGACGACGATCCAGCAGAAGCTGCAGGAATTGGAATTGGCCGCGGCCGTCGCCCAAAATGCCGAAGGCAAGAAACGATAACCAGACATGCCCGACGAAATTTCAGATCCATTGCTGTCCCTCGTCAAGGAAAACGGGCTGATCGACGATCTCCAATACGAAGAAGTCGTCGCCGAGTTTAAACGCGGCGGGACACCCATCATCCAGCTCTTGCAGGACTTCGGCATCATGAACCTGGATGACGTGCTCCATGTCATCGCTAATCATATCGGTTCCCAGGTCGTCTCGTTGCGCGACCGCGAGTTTGCCCCCGACCTGATCAAAACCGTGCCGGCCAACGTCGCCCGCATGTATCTTTGCGTCCCCGTTGGCGCCGAAAACGGGACCGTCCAGATCGCCCTCGCCGATCCGCTCGACCCCGCGCGCGCGGACGAAATCCAATTCGCCATCAAGAAAGAAGTCCAGGTCGTTGTCGCCGACCCGGCCGAAATTCAAAAAGCCATCGAACGGCTCTATGGGATGGAAACCGAGGATTTCTCGGAAATTCTCAAGGAACTCGGCGCGGACGAAGACATCGCCCGCGAAGCCGCGGAAGCGGTCGATGATACCAAAGCCGCCGAGGAAGCCGCCAACGCCGCGCCCATTGTCAAGTTCGTCAATGTCGTCTTGTTCCAGGCAATCCAGGACCGCGCCAGCGACATTCACTTCGAGCCGTTCGAAACAGAATTTCGCATCCGCTATCGCGTGGACGGCGCCCTGTACGAAATGTCGCCGCCGCCCAAACACCTGGCGCTGCCCGTCATCTCCCGTATTAAAGTCATGTCCGGGCTGAACATCTCGGAACGCCGTTTGCCGCAGGACGGCCGCGTGAAATTCGCAGCCGGCAACCGCCAGGTTGACTTGCGCGTCTCGACCCTCCCCACGCAATTCGGCGAATCAGTCGTGCTCCGCGTCCTGGACCGCGCCGCCGTCAACCTGGACATTGATACGCTGGGCCTCCCGAAATACGTCCACGACTACGTCACCGAAGCCATTCTGCGCCCCAACGGCATCTTCGTCGTGACCGGGCCGACCGGCTCGGGCAAAACCACGACGCTTTATTCCTGCCTGCGCCGGGTCAACACGATCGATTCAAAACTTCTGACGGCCGAGGATCCCGTCGAATACGATATCGAGGGCATCATGCAGGTCGCGGTGAATGAAGGCGCGGGCCTGACGTTTGCCAAGGCGTTGCGCTCCTTCCTCCGCCAGGACCCGGACATCATCATGGTCGGTGAAATCCGCGACCTTGAAACCGCGCAAATCGCCGTGCAGGCGTCGCTCACCGGACACCTGGTCATGAGCACGCTCCACACCAACGACGCCCCCGGCGCCGTCACCCGTCTCATCGACATGGGACTGGAGCCGTTCCTGATTTCCTCCAGCCTTACCTCCGTGCTGGCGCAACGGCTTGTCCGCACAATTTGCAAAAACTGCCGCACGACCTTCGAGCCCACCGAGGAGCAATTGTCGCTGCTCAATCTTTCGCCCCACGATTTGGGCGATAAAGTATTTCATTACGGCCGCGGCTGTTCCACGTGCAACGATACCGGTTACAAGGGCCGCAAAGGAATTTTCGAATTGCTCGTCGTGAGCGAACCCATCCGGGCGCTCATCAACGAACGGTCTCCCACCGTCGTGGTCCGGCAGAAGGCCGTCGAATTGGGCATGGTCACCTTGCGCGAAGACGGCTTGCGTGGCATCTTCGAAGGTGATACAACCATCGAAGAAGTCGTGAAATATACGTGAGCATCGTCCACGACCATTGTCTTACGAGTATGAAGCTGAACGCCGGCGCATCGAAGATTGGGAACCACCGTTCGTTCCCCGGGCCTCTGTGTTTCATCGCTCAATCAACCCCTTAGTGTTATGCCAAAATATACTTACGTAGCCCTCGACTCCCGCGGCCAGGAATCAAAAGGCGTCATCGATGTCGCCAGCCAGAACGAAGCCATTGGCCGCGTCAAAGAAATGGGGTTGTTCCCCACCAAGATTTTCGAAGCTGAGAAGGTCAAGGAAAAGGGCGCCAAAAAAGCCAAAGGCGCGCCGGGCGCCAAGAAGAAAAAAGGCGCGATGGACCTCGAGATCAAGATTCCATTCCTCAGCGGCCGCGTAAAACCGAAGGTGCTCACCACGTTTACCCGCCAGCTCGCCACCCTCGTGGACGCCGGCCTTCCCCTCCTCCGCGGGCTGCGCGTCCTCGAAAAGCAGGAACGCAACCGCACGCTCAAGAATATCCTCGGCGAGCTCTCGCTCTCCATTGAAGGCGGCAGCACGTTTTCCGAAGCCCTCGCCCAGCACCCGAAAATTTTCAACCGCCTCTTCGTTAACATGGTCAAGGCCGGCGAACTGGGCGGCGTGCTCGAAGTCGTGCTCAAACGTCTCGCGGAATTTTCCGAAAAAGCCCAGAAGATCAAAGGCAAGGTCAAAGCCGCCATGTTTTATCCCACTGCGGTGCTCATCGTCGCCGTGGCAATCCTGACCCTCCTCATGGTGTTCGTCATTCCCAGGTTCCGTGACGTCTTTAACGGCATGGGCATGCAATTGCCCGGGTTCACCCTGTTCGTCCTGGGTTGCAGCGAAATGATCAAGGACCATATTCTCAAGACCATGGCCATCATGGCCATCTGCACCGTGGTCTTTTTAATTGTCATTAACAAAACCAAATTGGGTCGCATGATCTGGGACAAATTTAAATTGAAAGTGCCCGTCCTCGGCCCCGTCGTCAGCAAAGTGTCCATCGGCCGCTTCAGCCGCACGCTCGGCACACTCGTCAGCAGCGGCGTTCCCATTTTGCAGGCGCTCACCATCGTCAAGGAAACTGCCGGGAATGTTATCATTGCTAACGCCATCACCGGCGTTCACGAAAGCGTCAAAGAAGGCGAAACCATCACCGCCCCCCTCGAAGCTTCCGGCGTCTTCCCGCCCATGGTCGTCAGCATGGTGGACGTCGGCGAACAAACCGGCGCCCTGCCCGAAATGCTTTTGCGCATCGCCGACAACTATGACGAAGAAGTTGATAACGCCGTCTCGGCCATGACCTCGCTGCTGGAACCGATCATGATTGTGTTCCTGGCAGTCATCGTCGGCAGCATCGTTATCGCCATGTTCCTCCCCCTCATCGCCATGATCGGCAACCTGAGCAACGACAACGGCAGCGGCGGCGGCGGCGGCGACTAAACCGCCGCAAAAACTGACGCAGTTTTGAAATATGCAGTACCGCCGATTTCCAAAATCGGCACGCGAGGCAAAGTAAGGAACGTTTACGATCACGGCCGGCTGACCTCATCAGTAGTCAGCCTGGCCGGTATAAATATCCCCAAAGGTCTTCTTAATTGGCGTGTGATTCAGCCCACGGATATCCCATTCGGTCGAGTTTACCTCGACTTATCAAAGTTGAACTCCTCCAAAAATTCAGATTTTTCTTCCGAAAACCTTGCAAATGAACCCCTAAATAAATAGGGTATTGACAAACAGGACCCGTGTGTGTACATACATTGTAATAACATTGCATAGGCGTTTGCATTACAATCGGCTTCCCTATGGAGTTTGATTGGAACAACGCGCCTTTTGAAATGGGTGGTTCTTTGACTCAGCGCGAAATCGAGGAGTCCTTTGAGGATCCGTTTGCCATTCGGTTGTTGCCTGATTCTGCCCGCTTTGGCGTGCAGGCCCGATTCTTTAATCTCGGTATTTCAGCTTCGGGCATCGGCATCTTTAGCGTCTATCGCACCAATGGCCGGCAGGTCCGGGTCCTGATGGCCCGGGCCTTCGAACCGGAAGAGCAGTACTTTTATCAGCGCAAAGTCAACCAGACGTTGCAGTAGTGAGAAATTGAAAACAGCCGTGGCCGTGAGAGGACGGCGGGCTGTCATATGCAGTAAATGCGTGCCTTCGCAAAATGGGAAGATGTGCCGCTCTTCGACAACGAAGAAAGCGAGGCGGAATTTTGGTCTGAAAATCGCCCGGACCTTCGCCTCATGGAAGCCGCCGTGGCGGGAAATTCGGAGGCCGAGTCGGTCACCATTACGCTGCGAATGGACCCGCGCATGCTGGCCCGCATCAAGCGCCTGGCCCGGTCGCGTTATCTGAACTATCAAAGCATGATCAAACAGTGGTTGAGCGAACGGATGGAACACGAATTGAGAGAAAAATAAGCCCATGAAAATGAACCTGTTCTCAACGTCCGATTTGGACTCCGCGGCCGAATCCAAAGCGTCCCAACGTTCCAACGTCTCAACGTCTCGGCCGGTCAACGCCTTCACTCTCATCGAAATCCTGGTCGTCATTGCCATTGCGGTGATCATCGCCGGCCTCCTGATCACCGCCGGCGGCCAGGTGGTCCAGAAGTCCAACATCAATCGCGCCATCTCCGAACGTGACCAACTCGAAACGGCCATCGAGGCGTACCGCGCCAAATACGGATATTATCCGCCGAGCAACGCGTTTGGGAACGCGCTCACCAACCAGCTTTACTATGAATTGCTCGGCACCACCGCAAATGTTGAAAACGGTGTTACGAACTTCACCACATTGGACGGGGGCAGCCAGATCAGCGCCCCTGCCGTCGCGAGCACGTTCGGAGTCAGCGCGTTCATGAATTGCAGCAAAGGCGGCGGCGATGATTCCATTCCGGCGCAGACATTTCTTTCGGGCCTCAAAGCCGGCGAAATCGCGTCCAACGGCGCCGTGAACGTCATCGTGACTGCGGCCAACTCGGACGTCGGATATTCGCCCATGCCCGGATTCCATCCGCTGGCCGGCCGGCAGGCCAACCCATGGCGTTATGTCTATCCTGGCACCAACAATCCGAGTTCGTACGACCTTTGGGTCCAGGTTTTCGTGGGCAACAAAACTAATTTGATCTGTAACTGGGCCAAACAGCCGCAACTTAACGTGCCGATGCCATAATTCTATATGAAAATTCGCAATCCCAAATTAACCGGTGAAT
>DASYZW010000047.1:0-4235 GCA_035945915.1 Verrucomicrobiia bacterium
GGCAACGCCTTGCCTGCGGCGTCGATGCCCGCCCAACCGACCGGGGCCTCGCTGATGTTGCACGTAAAATTGAATTTCTTTTCCGCCGCGCGCAGGACCTTGATGGCCTCGCGCATCACTTCCGGCCCGATTCCGTCCCCGGCCAGCGCCGCTACTTTGAATGTTTTCATCTTGAAAAAGTAAGTTTAATCAACGAACCGCCAAAAATGAAGGACGAAGAGGGCATGACCGCCGAATCCCACCCGCAGGGCGTGTCAACCAGGCGGCTGGTTTGAGGCGCGGATAACGGGGGAGAAACCGGAAATTAAACCGCATAGATCGCAAACGACGCAATGGATTTTAGCCACAGATGGACACAAATGGGCACAGATACCGAAGACGATCTCACGCAACGGTCGCAAAGGTTTTCAGAAGAGTTGAGTTAGAGTCTCGTCACCTCGACGCCTACGGGTGGCCCTCCGTGATGAAATTCGGGTGGAGAAATTCCGCGTGACGAACGTTTCCGCACAATTGATTTGTGTAGTAAAGTAAACGTGTAAACGGGCGTGAAAACGGAAGGAGAGAGCGCAAAAGTGGCCGTGTCTATTGGGGATTTTAGATTTTCGAAATTTGGAGGGGGGTGTAAACGAGAAGGCTGCTTTTCAGCCGTGGGATATCGGGGAGAAACCGGTAATTTAACCGCATAGAGCGCAAAGGTTCAAAAGCAGTGCCATGAGGGTTGAGCAACTAACGTGATGCTTTCTGCCGCATGGTCTTTGCCAATTCATCCAAGTTCCAGAATTCTACGACGTCGGGTGACTCATCTCTAACTAATGCAACCCGGGTGCCGTCGGGCGACAACCGGCCACGGCAATTCTGCAATTGCCTGGGCGTAGTCCAGTTGGTTGCATCCCATAGAGCGACCGCCTCGTAGCAGTTGGCGAAAGCCTGTTTTCCATCGGGAGTAAACTCGATTTGATGCAGCTCCAGGCCCGTGACAGGGGAATTGTCCAACTTGTTGATTTTGACTTTGCCGCCCGAAGATGTGATCTCGTAAAGCAACAACGCTCCGCCGCCCCCGGAGCCGCCAATCAGGTATCGGCCATTGGGAGAAAAGCCGGCGGTATAAAGGGCGCACTGCGCAAAATCGTTGAAAATATTCGTCTGCGCGGCCAGATCGAACACTCGCACCGTGCCGTCAAAACCGGCGGTGGCGAGCAGTTTTCCGTCTGGAGAAATCCGCGCGGCATTGGCATGGCCATCCTCCACCGGGAAAAAAGCCGTTCGTTTGCCGGTGGCAACATCAATAACGGCGATCCCATTGGTCGATCCAAGCCGTTCGTTCTCAACCGACGGCAAGACCAGCACCCGACTGTCGCCGGACCAACCCACCGATTTCTCCGAATCAGAATCCACGCAATAATGCCATTTGTATTTTTCCCTTCCGGTTGCCAGATCCCAAAGTGTATATCCGATCATGTCCGAACCTACGACCCACCTGCCGTCGGGAGAAAAGCTGATCGAGCCAATCCGGTTGGCTTGATCCGAGTTTTCCGTCCACGCACTCTGCCGAAGAGTATTTGAGAGTTTGCCGGTTTTTACATCCCACAGTTCAATCGTACCTTCGGGTAACCTTGGATTTTCGGCGTCAATTCCGGGCAGAGTCGCCGGAGCGCTGCTGCCGATCGCGAGCTGCTGGCCGTCGGGTGAGAATGCCAGGCTAAAGACCTCTTCCTTGCTCGGGCGTTTAAATACCTGCAATGGCTTTGCCGGGGCACAGGAGCAGAAGCACAACAACAGGCCAAGGCATTGCACCTGTATTTTAATGACGCGCAATAAACGTTTCATAAATTATGGATCTTCGATTGATTTGCTGTTGTCCTCTCATGGTGTCTCCGCCAAAGCCGCACTATGCCCAAAATAATCCCACAGATTAGAAAGCAAATGCCCGCCAGGATGACGCCGGGAATTAACAATACGTTTAGCGAAAAACCGATGCCAAGATCATCGGCAACACGTGCCATCGGATTGAGATAGCCCGACCATAAAAACCAATAAATTAAAAACCCAACTGATGCACTAGTGGCGCCAATCCAAATAAGTGGCGAACTCAAGAAAATCGACAGTGCCTGTTTGATTGGTTTCACAGCGCCATCATAAATCCGGTTAAATGCAGCAACAAATTGATAAAAAATTTGCCGGCATTGAATTTCTCAATACTGAAAACTGGACGCGGCCCATCAGCCGCATACCAAAAATCGGTGTCCATCTGTGATCATCTGTGGCTCGCCTGCACATTTTAACGTTTCCAACGTTCCCCCTTTAATTCTAAGATTCCCGACCATGAGCATGAGCAAAGTCACAAAACTGCTGCACACGCGTTATCGCGTGAATGATTTGGAGCGGACGGTCAAATTTTATCGCGAAGTGCTGGGCCTCGAGGAAATCCGGCGGCACAAGTCGCCGCGCGGTTCGGAACTGGTGTTTTTAAAGGCGCCCGGCAGCGAGGAACAGATCGAGATTACTTACTTTCCCGGCAGCGGCCCGGTGCAGGTCCAGCCGGACCTGACGCATTTGGCGTTCGAAGTCGATAGCCTGGAGGAGTTCTCCAAACATCTCGCAACGCTGGGAATTAAATTTTCCGACGGCCCGACGACGAGTTCGAGCGGAAGCACGTTCGCCTTTGTTGACGCGCCCGAGGGATACGAAATTGAGTTAATTGAAAAAAAATGAGCGTACTTATCGTCGGTTCCACGGCGCTGGATTCAATCAAAACACCGAAGGCGGAAAATCCACGGTTATTGGGCGGCTCGGCCAGTCATGCCGCGGTGGCCGCCAGTTTTTTTTCACCGGTCAAGCTGGTCGGGGTGGTCGGCGACGATTTTCCCAAAAAATATCTCGCGCTTTACCGGAAGCATCGCATTGACTTGAGCGGTCTCCAGATTCTCCCGGGAAAAACGTTTCATTGGTCGGGCGAATACGAGGTCAACATGAACAATCGCCGGACGCTGCTGACGGAATTGGGCGTCTTTGAGCGCTTCACGCCGCATTTGCCAGACGGGCATAAGGCATCGCAATTCGTCCTCCTGGCGAACATCGCCCCTGCCCTTCAACATCATGTGCTGGACCAGATGACCCGGCCGAAATTCGTGGCCGCGGACACGATGGACCTGTGGCTGAACATCGCGCTGAACGACCTGCTGAGGCTCTTGCCGCGAATTGATTGTTTGGTGTTGAACGACGGCGAAGCGCACCAGTTGACGAAAGAAGACAACGTGTTTGCCGCGATTAAAAAAATCCACAAACTGGGGCCCAAATACGTCATCGTCAAAAAGGGTTCGCACGGTTCGATCCTATCCAGTCCCAAAGGACATTTTATTTGTCCGGCCTACCCGTTGCACAACGTTTGCGATCCCACCGGCGCCGGCGATTCGTTTGTGGGCGGCATGATGGGTTACCTGGCGACGTCGCGCGGTCCAATCGACAATCATTTCCGCCGCGCGATGGTTTACGGCAGCGTCGTCGCGTCGTTTTGTTGCGAAGGGTTCGGACTGAACCGCACCACGAAGGTGAAACGCCAGGACATCGAGAAACGGTTTAAAGAGCTGGAAAAGCTGACGAACTTTTGATGACGATTCGAGTCTTCGAAATCAAGCCGGCTCGGTCGCGGAAGCGCGCGGGACGCTCTTCAAGGCGGTTGAAAAGTTTTTGAAGAATCACTAGTCTCCTAAACAATTATGGTAACAATTGACATTCAATATCAGGGTGACCTTCATTGCGAAGCAGTCCATCAACCTTCCGGCGCGCGCGTGAGCACGGATGCGCCAAAAGATAATATGGGCAAAGGCGAAAGTTTTTCGCCGACGGACCTGGTGGCGACCGCTTTGGGCACGTGCATGATGACGCTGATGGGGATTGCCGCCCGCTCGATGAACGTCGATTTGACCGGCACACACATTACGGTGCAAAAAGAGATGGTGACGACGCCGATGCGCCGGATTGGCAAGCTCGGGGTCAAAATCACGGTTCCGGCCAAAGTGACGGCGGAGCAGAAAGAGAAGCTGGAACGAGCGGCCCTCACCTGCCCCGTTCACAAAAGCCTGCATCCGGAAGTGCAATTGCCGGTGGAATTTGTCTGGCAGTAGCGGCTTCGCGCGGCATTAGAAATGCTTACATCTCCCAACAACCTGGCCGATGCAAGAATTACAAGCTACCCAAAAACTGGAGTTTCCCACCAATTCAGACCGTTCAATCCA
>DASYZW010000048.1:0-1574 GCA_035945915.1 Verrucomicrobiia bacterium
AATCAGTTTCCCGCCGCGCAAAACGAATTGATCAATCGCATATTGTGTTTTGTCCGAGATACCCGCCGGAAAGATGACCATGAGCGTATTGACGCTGTCATCGATTTTGTCCGTATCCATCGGAATTTGCTGGACGTTGAAATCCTGCTGCAATTGCTGGACGAGGGTCCAGGGCGGCGTCCCCTGCTGCTGTCCCTGCATCTGCATTTCCGGATTTGGCTGTTCGCCAAACACTGGCAGCGCGCTCATGATGCCGATGGTCGGCTTTTGCGGTTCCAAAACTTCAGTAATGGCGCGCGTAATATCATACTCCAATAATTTTTCGCGATTTGGCTCGAGAAATGGGATGGCCACGCGCTGGTCTGCCATGCTGATGCAGATTCCGAGGTAAAAGTTGTCGCCATCCGATAATTGCTGCGGTTCCAGGCCGTCCAATCGGGCCGAATCCTCGGCGTCGGAATCCGGCTGGGGATCGAATTTTTGAATGATGAGATTTCTGCCCGCGACCATCTTATACTCGTGCAACAGGTCCTCGACCTGCCGCGCATAATCTTTGAGAAAAACCGTTTCCGGCGTGGCGGTCCCGGCTTGCGTGCAATAAAAGCGGATCGTCACGGGACTACCGAGCTTTTTGAGAACTGCCTTTGTGCCGGGCGAAAGAGTATAAGCCTGTTCCTGCGTCAAATCTGCGCGGAACGGAACCGCGCCGAAAATGACATTCAGCGCAACAATCAACACGAGCATCACCACGACGCCCGCGGAGGAATATAGAATGGTTTGAAAGGACTTCTTTTGCATCTTATCTCCAATCAGCTCAACTGGTCCGGTGAGTTCGCAGGATGACGCTGGTTGCGAACAGGGAAAACCCGATCACCGACAGGAAGAAAATAAGGTCACGTGAATCCAGAATGCCCTTTTCGAATCCTTCAAAATGCGTCATGACGCTAAGGGACGTAATCAGGGAGACGAGCCATTGCCAATGCGAACTTAAATTCTGGAGCAAATTGATGACAGGAGGGAACCCGGCCAGGATGAGGAACAGGCAGGCCACAATGGAAATGATAAAACTGACTACCTGGCTGCGCGTGATAGCCGAGGTGATGCAACTGACAGCCAGGTATGCGCCGGCCATCAACCAACTGCCAACGTAACCGGCGAAGATGACGCCGTTGTCCGGACTGCCGAGATAATTCACCGTGATGACAATGGGAAAGGTCAGCGCCAGCGCCAGGCCGAGGAAAAGCCACGAGGCAATAAATTTGCCGACGATGGCTTCCCACGGCGCGATCGGCATCGTGAGCAACAGTTCCAGCGTGCCGACGCGCCGTTCATCCGCCCACAGCCGCATGCCAACGGCCGGGACCAAAAACAAATAAAACCATGGATGCCAGACGAAGAAAGAATTCGTCAAAGAAGCCTCGCCGCGCTGGAAAAAGTCGCCCACCATGAACGTAAAAAATCCGTTGAGCAGGAGAAAGATTACGATAAACACATACGCAACCGGCGACGTGAAGTACGCCTGAAGTTCGCGCTTGGTGATCGTTTTGATATTGCCGAAGCTATTCATTTTTGAA
>DASYZW010000049.1:0-1928 GCA_035945915.1 Verrucomicrobiia bacterium
ACCGAAAAATTCGATCGCTTTGTGGCGCATACATCCGCCCGGTATCGCGTAAAGACGGCGGCGGACTTTCCCGCGGCACCGGGCAAAATTCATCTTCGACTTCTTCTATCAGGCGGCAAACAAGCCTAATTGCCTCGTCGGCGCTGCTTGCAGCCGGGAGCCGCCTTCAATCTTTCAAAAAAAACTCTCAACCGCGCCTGAATGTCCATGCGCCAAATTCATCACGATAAACTATCACATTTTCCTCAACCGGCGGAAACCTCGGATTTCGTCTTTGCCAGAATTTCTTTGACCTTCCAGGTCAGGCCGTCGGTCTTGTTGATGCCGCGGATCTTCGGGTCGCAATAGCGCGCGCGCAACAATTGGGCGAGCTGGCCGTACCCGTACAGTCCTTCGTCGTTCATTTCCACGACGAATACGTGATGGAAACCCGAGAAAATGTTTTCCAGGCCATTGGGCAGCGGATTGATATGGCGCAGATGAATCGATGAAATACTGTCGCCGGTGGCTCGGGCGCGATCAACGGCTTCTTTGATGGGGCCTTCAGTTGAGCCCCAGCCCACCAACAGCACATTTCCTTCCGGCGGACCATAAATTTTGGGAACCGGCAGCGCGGCCGCAAGCGTTTGCAATTTTTTGCGGCGTTTGGCGGTCATCTGCGAATGCAATTTGGGGGAACCGGTCGGATGACCGAGTTCATCGTGTTCCAGGCCGGTGACGATCGGGTATTTGCCGCTTTCAATGCGCGTGCCCGGCGCAAGGTGCCGCGTCACGCTTCCCGGCGCGGCCAGGTCGTAGGGTTTATGGTCGGCAACCGTTTTGAAATCCGGCGAGATATCCTGGCAAACCTTTTCCAGGTTGGGCTCGATGAACGCTTCGATTCGCGTGGCAATGCCCTGGTCGGTCAAAATGATCACTGGCACGGAATATTTCCGCGCAATATTCACCGCTTCGATCGCGGTATAAAAACAATCCTCAACGTTTGCGGGAGCAATGACGACGCGCGGCGAATCGCCGTGGCCGCCGAAGCAGGCGATGTTCAGGTCCGATTGCTCGACGTTGGTGGGCATGCCGGTGGAAGGACCGCCGCGTTGCACATCCACGATCACGAGCGGCATCTCCGCCATGACCGCCCAGCCCAGGGCTTCCGTTTTTAACGAAATACCCGGCCCGCTTGAGCCGGTCACGGCCACGCGACCCGCGTAGCTCGCCCCCAAAGCCATCGAGACCGAGGCGATCTCATCCTCGCATTGCACAAACGTGCCGCCGTATTTCGGCAGTTCGCGCCGAAGCAATTCCATAATGTCAGACCAGGGCGTAATCGGGTAACCCGCGCCGAAACGAACGCCGGCGGCAATCAGGCCGAATCCCAGGGCTTCGTTGCCGTTCATGACGACCTGGTGGCCGTCCTTGCCGGCGCTATCCACAAATTTGAACGTCTCCAGGAGGTTGCCCAGTGAATGAGAATAACCCGCGTGAAACGCCGCCAGCGCGTTTTTCACGATGCTTTCGTCCTTGCCCGTAAAACGTTCCGCGACGAGCTTCTCGAGCTTCGGCACATTGAGGTCAAACATTTTTGCGACCAATCCCAGGGCATAAATATTTTTGCCTTTGTCCTTGGCCGTGCCGCCGATGGCCTCAACCGTCAAACTCGAAATCGCAATGCCCACGTGATGATATTCCTTTTCCAGGTCGGGCCGGGGCTGGACGTGGTCGGAATCGAACAGGACAATCCCGTGTTTTTTGAGCGACGAAATATGGTCCTCGTAACTGTGCTGATAAAACGCCAGAAGCACGTCGGCCTCGTCACCGGAACTCAAAACTTCGCCGGTGCCGATGCGCACCTGGAAAATCGATGGACCGCCGGAAATGGTGGAGGGAATTGTCATGAACGTCATGACTTCCTGCTCGCTGCGGCCGGCGAGCCG
>DASYZW010000050.1:0-4801 GCA_035945915.1 Verrucomicrobiia bacterium
ATTTACGAAGGGCAACGATCCGTGAATCCTGACCAACGTGTTTTTATTTTGACGCGATCCGCATTTGCGGGAATGCAGCGTTACCCGGCGGCGGTTTGGTCGGGAGACACTTCTTCGACCTGGACGGCGATGCGAGCGGAAATTACGGCGGGCCTGGGTTTTTGTCTTTCGGGATTGCCGTATTGGTCGATGGACAGTGGCGGATTTTCGACGCCGGCGCGATTTTCGAGTGGAAAAGATTTTGATGAATGGTGCGAATTGAACGCCCGCTGGTTTGAGTTCGCAACGTTTGTCCCATTATTGCGGGTGCACGGGGAGTCTCCGAACCGGGAGATGTGGGAATTTGGCGGAGAATCGAGCCCGACGTTTACGGCGGAAGCAAAATTTGACCGGTTGCGCTACCGGTTGCTGCCGTATATTTATTCGGTTGCCGGAAATGTAGCGCAAGAGGGTGATACGATGATGCGCGCTCTCGTGATGGATTTTGCGTCCGATACAAATGTCTTCGAAATTGGCGATGAATACATGTTCGGCCCGGCGCTGTTGGTTAATCCGGTGACCCGTTATCAAGCCCGGAGCCGGGCGGTGTATTTGCCGCAGTGCAACGGTGGATGGTATAACGCCTGGACGGGCAGCGATTTTGAGGGCGGGCAGACGATTCAGGCGCCGGCGCCGTTCGATGCCATCCCCGTTTTTGTCAGGGCCGGTTCAATTGTTCCGTTTGGTCCTGAAATCCAGTATGTGGGCGAAAAACCCGCCGATCCGTTGACGTTTTTCATTTATGAGGGCGCCGATGGCGATTTCAACCTTTATGAAGATGACGGCCTGACGTACAAGTACCAAAAGGGGAAATTTGCGACCATTTCTTTCCATTGGGATGATTTGAACCATCTGCTTACGATTGGAAAGCGCAAAGGCTCGTTTGACGGGATGCTGCGGAAACGGACATTTCAATTTGTGGTTATCTCCAGGGAAAAACCCGCGGGTTTCTCGTTCAACCCCGTTCCTGAGCAGGCGGTAAGCTATCAAGGGGAGGCGGCCCGGCTCAATTTCAATTGACCCGCCATTCAAAAAGAACGACTTTTCAGGGAAAACTGCATGCATGTCCCGAAAAATCGTGACACGCCAATAATGGCGAAAGAGGATAAAATGAAGGCGTCCATGAATGTGACGGCTCCGAATGTGACAGTCTCGATTATTGAAGACGATGCGCCCGCGAGGGAAATCCTGGCGAATTGGATTCGCCGGTCGGATGGATTTGACTGCGTGAGCGAGTATGACGATGCCGAGAGCGCCTTGGAGACATTGCCCCAAAAAAAACCTTCCGTAGTGCTGGTGGACATCAACTTGCCCGGGATGAACGGCATCGAATGCATTCGCAGGTTAAAAAGCATCATGCCCGGGACTCAATTCGTAATGTTAACGGTGTATGAGGATGACAATCATATTTTCAGGGCACTGTCCGCGGGAGCGAGTGGATATCTGCTGAAGCAGACGCCGCGTCAAATGTTGTTGGACGCGTTAAAGGACGTCCACACGGGAGGATCACCCATGAGCAGCAGTATCGCGCGCAAAATTGTGCAGTCGTTTCGTCACGATCCCGCGCCGGATACTGCCAGCCTTTCACAGCGCGAACAGGAAGTGCTGGAGCGGCTGGCCCGGGGATTTTTGTATAAGGAAATTGCTGATTCCCTGGGCTTGAGCGTGCAGACCGTGAACACGTACATCCGGCGGATTTACGAAAAACTCCACGTGCGTTCACGATCGCAGGCGCTCGCGGTCTATGCGGGGCTGCCGCTGCGCGATGCCTCTTAGGGCGCGAATAAACAGCGGCGCGATAGGTTTCCGATATCGCGGCCACAGTTACTCTTCAGCCATTAAAAAAATAAATTTTTTTTAAATTCACACTTGCGGTAACACTGGCTGTGAGTGAGAGTAGGGCGTTATGACAAGGAGATTGTTCGGTTTATCGTTGGGGTGCGCTGTCGCGATCGCCCTTACCGGCTGTAAAACATTCAGCCATTCATCATCAACACCCACCTCCTCATCCATGGAATACAAAGCCGTGACGTGTGCCGGCGATGGACCGGATGTGGAAAATGAAATCAACGAAATGACACGGCAGGGATGGCGTTTCGTTTCCATTTCATCCGGAGGTGGAGATGTGACTCATTATCCCGTGGCCATATTAGTCTTTAAGAGGAAATAGATTGAAAGTCCGGCTGGAAAAGGAAAAAGCCCGCACATAACGTGCGGGCCTGGCCGATCCTCTGCCGTTGTCCGCCTTCGAGGATCGTACGCGACCGGGCAGACAACAAGAACCGGCCGCTGCACAGCAAATATATTCCTTTTTTGGGACCTGCGCAAATTGCGCGGCGGGGCCGGGAAGGGATTCTATTTGCTTTGTGAGGCGCCCAGGAAGTTTAGGACATTGCCCAACAGCCGCCGGGAGATTGGATCGATTGCCGCGGACTCAAAATTGAGTTCGCTGGCAATTAAGAGTCCCTTGCCAATGCGGATTTCCACGAGCGGTGAGCCGGCGAATTGGTCCACTTGAGAGGGCTCAGTCAAATATCCATGCGGGTCGCATTGGTCGGCGAGGGCCAGAACTTCTTCGCTTTCGGGGATGCTTTGGGGCCTGAAAATGTATTGAATTAAGGTGGCAAAAGTCGTGACTTAGAACTATGCGGGTGGAGTTAATCTATCGAATCGTTCGCCGATGTTGCATTTCGTTGATGGCGCTGCAGTTAATCGGGGACGAAGGAACCAATGCCCGGATTTGGGCGGGTCCCACTAATGCTCTGAATGCCGCGCAACCCGGCGATCGTGAGCGGGACTTATTTGCAACGTTTGGGGCCTATAGGGGACCCATAGTCAAGGGCGTGGATACTACGACGCTTGCAGGCAAGGTGATGTGCGGATACCAGGGATGGTTTGGGGCGCCGGGCGATGGCAGTGTCGCGTCGGACTGGCGGCATTGGACGAGACATCATGGTCCTTTTGCTGACGGCAACGCCAAAGTGGACCTATGGCCCGATGTCTCGGAACTCACGCCGGCTGAAAAATTTGCAACCGGTTTCAAGTTGCCAAATGGTTCAACGGCTGAAGTTTTCAGTTCTTACACGAAACAAACGGTTCTCAGGCACTTTGAATGGATGCGTGATTACGGCATCGATGGAGTGTTTGTCCAGCGATTTGCCAATCACCTCAGCGCCCCGGCAAACCTGAATTTTTGCAACACGGTTTTGGCCAATTGCCGCGAAGGCGCCAATCGTTGTGGTCGCGCATATTCCGTCATGTATGATTTGAGCGGGTTGCCCGAGGGCCACATCGACGAAGTCATCGCCGATTGGCGCCGACTTCGGCAAGAGATGGCCATTACAGATGATCCGGCATATCTCCATCATCGTGGCAGACCTGTCGTCGCGGTATGGGGCATTGGTTTCAACGACGGCCGGGATTACACCCTCGGTGAATGCCGGAAACTGATTGAATTCCTGAAAAATGATTCCGATGGGGATGGATGCACGGTGATCGTTGGGGTGCCCGCGTATTGGCGGGAATTGGACAAGGACGCGGTGAACGATCCGGAGTTGCTGAACGTTCTAAAACTGGCGGATGTGATCAGTCCCTGGACTGTCGGCCGATACTCGAATCCGGCAGAAGCCGCAAAATACGCGGAAAATACGTTGATGCCGGATCTTGCGTGGTGCCGCCGGCGGGGCATGGATTTTATGCCGGTGGTTTTCCCCGGCTTTAGCTGGCACAACATGAAAGGCGGAGAACTTAATCAGATTCCCCGTTTGCGGGGCCGGTTTTTGTGGTCGCAATTTTCAAATGCCAAAAGAGCCGGAGTGTCGATGGTCTATGTGGCCATGTTTGACGAAGTGGATGAAGGCACGGCGATTTTTAAATGCGCCAATGATGTTCCCACGGGTGAAACATCGCGGTTTGTTACATATGACGGTCTGCCGGGAGATTTTTATTTAAAATTGGTGGACCAGGGAACCAGGCTGATGCGGAGACAGACCGCGGCGGGAGGAGCGGACGTTGAAAAGGCGGGGAGCAAAGGCACTCAGGCGAATTAAGATTGCTCCTTGAATGCTCAAAATGGGGCTCTATTCTACATGCGGCCCGAATCTCCCGTTTTTGACAAATCCCCTTATTGAATCGGGTTGAATGAATTTTCTGATTTGAAAACTGGAAATCCAGAACTGAATCAATAGCATCATTCCGCTCAATCCACAAAATGGCTAACATCAAAACATTAAAGCAGTTTTTCCTGATTTCCATCCTGGCAAGTTTGGCAGTCGGGTCCGCGCCTGCCCAATCATCCGACGCGGTGCAGGCGGGATTCGCGAATCCGCCACACATGGCGAGGCCCTGGGTTTATTGGGTCTGGACTGCCGACACCACTCCGGCGGCGTTAACGCGCGATCTTGTGGAAATGAAGGCAAAGGGCATCGCGGGTTGCATTCTTTATGACGTCCAAACGGGCAGGGGCGTAAATTGGTGGGAAAGGACAGTTGTTCGTAACGGGAATGATTACCGAACGGCGCCAACCGACGATTTTCATGGCGCGCACTACGCGCCCATTCCCGGCGAACCACTGCAAAGTTGGTCCCCGCGCTGGCGCCAGTTAGTGTGTTTTGCCTCCGGTGAAGCCGGGCGGTTGGGAATCGATTTTGTCGTAGCCAATGGTCTGGCCAACACATCCGGTCCCATCTCCGAGAGATACGGCGAACAGAAGTTGGACTGGTCGGAAACGTCTTTCAAAGGGTCTCAAACATTCAATGGCACA
>DASYZW010000051.1:0-4016 GCA_035945915.1 Verrucomicrobiia bacterium
TTTTCTTGGTATGTCATAACGTTTTTTGGTTGGTTGTTTTTGTTTGTGAGGGAATCATTTTTCAGGAGTCTGGCTCTGGACATCGGAAAGCATTTTTTCAGGGCTGTGGGAGTCTTCGCTTGCCTGCGCGTCGCGCAGTAACGGCGGCAAAACTTCTTGTGCGTCCACGATTAACGGCTCTGATTGGTTCTTCCTGCGACGCCATACGACGTAGGCGACGCAGCCGGTCCAGGTCGGAAACAGGTCGAAGCCGGGGATGATTTCAAAAACGAACGACGGCAGAAACAGCCAGTGGAAGCCTAGCAACGTGCTGGTGATAACCATGACAACGCAATCGAGCGCGAAGTCTGTGCCTTCGGCGGGCACTGCGAGAACGCCGGTTGCGGTTGCGGCGGTCATGGGGAATTGAATCGCGTCGGCGATTACGGCGACCGTAAAGGCGAGCGCGATTTTTTGTTTGGTGAGTTTCGGTGTTTTCATAGTGTTGGATTCAGTTAAGAGATGGATTGCCGTGCTTGTTGATTTTGGCCTGAAGGTCAGGACCGAGACCGCTTGGGATGCCGGGCGAGGCTTGATGCTTCGTCGGATTCTTTGTCTGGTCGTATTGCTCAAGCACCCGCGTCTGTTCCTCGGCGGTAATGATGTTGTCGATCAAATCGAGGTCGCGGTTGCGTTCGCGGCGAAAGACCTGGTCTTCAAACCCGCGCAGGCAAAAGGCGGCGAAGACCAGCCACAAGCCCAAGGCGCGAGAATACGGAAACAGCGCAAGACCGATGCCCGCGCAAATGACAGGCTCAATTAAACGAGCCACGCGCCGGTTGCGACGAATCCCGACAGGCAGCCAGCGGAATTCGAGGAAGGACGTTCCGATGTAGTAGCTGTGATGGGTGACGCCCCGGTCGTAATCCCAACAGCGGCGGATTCTCTGGGCGATGCCGCTTGCAAAACCCACGGCCAAAAAAAACAGCAAATCGGTCGGCCTTGCCGCCTCGTTACCGGGTATGGCAAGGATTGTCACGACGGCAAAAAGGCCGAAAGTCGCAACGAGAACCAAAGGATTCAAAAGACGGATTCCGATGTCCGGGCGGGTGATGGTCATAATGGTCAAGGCGGGGAACTTTATTCCCCATTGAACGAAAAAGAAGGTGTCGAGGAATGACGGGCCGGAGGATTGTTGTTGTTTCATATCAGCGTTGGTTTTGGTTGAATGTTATTCGTTTGTAAGGCAGTCGTTCGCCGCTGCCGTTTCCGAACAAATGACCTCCCTTAAAAACGATGCACTCCACCTGGTAGTTGAACTGGGGGCCTCCTTTCTTGAGGATGGTGAATTCCGCAGGCTCCACGAAAAAGCGTTTGTCCTGGCTGCGGGTGACTCCGGCGCTGTGGTTCGGCAGTTGGGGCGGGGCAAGAAGCTGCTGCGCCTGCCGGGACCCCCACGTGCATATCCTATGCACCATGCGGACCCTCGACGGGGAGAAATTCAGCGCGAAAAAGCCCCGCGAGTGGAACGACAAGGCCTTGCTGCTGGCGCAGCGGGAGTCGTGGTGCAACGCCGAAAACGACGCGTTGGAAAAAGCCGGACGCCCGGAGCGGGTGGATCACCGCTCCCTCATCGCGCAGGGCATTGACCGCAAACCCGAGCCGAAAATCGGGAAAGAGGCGATGGGTTTGCAAAAGCGGGGCGTTCTGGAAGATACGGACAAGGCCAAAGAGGTCCGCAAAGTCAGGCTTCAGAATGAAGCCGTCCCCTTCATCCGTGCGATTGAACGCAACGGCCAAGTCCAACACTACGGGATGACCGCCCGGTGGTGGGACAAAGGCATTTCCCTTATGTCGCGGATTCGCGAGCAGGCTGCAAAGGTCGTCAAGAAGACCTGGCAGCAATTGGTTCGGTCGCGTCGGGACAAAGACCCTGAAAGAGAACGATAAAACTATGACACCAAATGATGAAATCAAAAAACAGGCCATGAGCGCAGTAGCGGGCGTCCAGTCCGTCGCGCAAGTGGGGTTGGCAAAAGTCACACTCGGTGCCGTAGTCTATGCGGCACATATCCGGCAAATGGACCGGCAGCGTCCTCAGCGTCCGCGTCAGGTGCGGCGTGATGCCGTCGGGAGGGAAGTATGAGCGACCCTCTTGCGCAATACCGCAAGAAGCCGATTGGCGACATGACGGCTGACACGCCGCCGCCGAAAACACCGGCTGAATACGTGGCGTTTGACGCCAAGGACAAGGTTGAACGCCTGTCCATCCTTTGCCCATGGGCGTGGCAGGGCGATTGAGTTAGCCGGTTGCTGGGCGCATGTGCGCCGGAAGTTCCATGAGGCGAAGGAACAGTCACCCCAAGTGGCTGGCTGGCTTCTGCGCCAACTCCAGAACCTTTACCGGATCGAAGGCAAGCTTCGCGAACAGGAAGCTGGTCCAAAACTCAGGGATGCCCTGCGGGCCAGCCAGAGCCGCCCCATCGTGGACCGCTTCCAACGGGCCTTGGTTCGACTCAAGGGCACTGGACGCTACCTGCCGCAGAGCTTGCTGGGTCAGGCTATTGACTACGCGCTGGGCCAATGGCCGACGCTGGAGGTCTTTCTGAAAGACAGCCGCATCGAGATCGACAACAACCTGGTCGAAAATGCCATCCGCCCTACCGCCGTCGGCAAGAAAAACTGGCTTTTCATCGGCGAGGCTGATGCCGGCCAGCGGAGCGCCATCATTTACACCCTCGTCGAAAACTGTCGCCGGCGCAGCATGGATCCTTTTACCTATCTGCGCGACGTCCTCACCCGCCTGCCCAACATGACCAACCGGCAAATCCCAGAGGTCACACCTCAAACCTGGGCCAAAGCCCGGCTGACACGGCAACCGCAAGCCGGATCATAAATATCATACCTCTCAGAGGTATCATACTTGCCATCTCGCGACACCCGATCTGTCAAGAAGGTCCTTGGCGTGACGCTTACTAACAAAATACAATTGTCTGAAATTCAAGAACGCTGACAGGGGTGAACACTGCAATCATTGTATTAAAACTGATACAACGATCTGCGAAACTTTAGAAACGGCGGATAGAATTTCACTATTGACTAGCAAAGAAACTTTTTAGAAATGCAAAGGTAAGTAAAACCGGCAATCCGCTTAAAAATGACAAGACTGCGCCCACGAGTAAAATGCCTATTGCTTCGCCAACTTCCATGTGGTCGCCTGTATCTTCATTGTCGCTGATTTTAAATATGAGCCACAGGAGTCCAGTAATCGGAACTGCTAAAGCTAAAAATAAACCCGTGCCGCTATCCATTTTGATTCCAATGCCGTTAATTACGCACGTCACAATTCCGCTGACTAGACATCTCTTAAATGTGATAAAGCCTTTTTTCTGTATCTTGGGAAATACGTTTTCTGTTCGCGGCCAGAGTGTCTGCGTTCTAATGTCTTTCTGTTCTTCTGTGAGTTTTGAGATATTTTCAGTTGATGGTGGAGGAATATATTTTGACAACTCCATGCACAATTCATCAGGCGTAAAAGGTTTCTTCAAAAACTTTATGTTTAAATTTGAATCGGCAAGTTGTCTAACCTTTTGCAGCGTATCTTGAATTGCCAGACTCCCTGATATTACTAATATGGGATACTTCACATTTTTTTGCGTAAGAAGTGAAAGCAGTTCATATCCGCTTTTGCCGTGATCCTCTTTTCTGCCAGGGACATTATTATTAAATAAATCTGTAATGAGCAGGTCGGGGTCTGACTGCAATAAATTACGCCATGCTTTATCGCCATTTTGAAATCGGCGAACGACAACGTTACTGAATTTTCTGTCAATGACCGTGCCAACCATTCCTAAAACCCAATCTTCATCGTCCACGTGGACGACTCTGAATTGTCGTGTGGTCTGCGTCGTTTGCGTTTGGCTGTGGTCTGCGCCGGTCATTTCTTTTGACAGTTGTTTTCACTCACATTTCTTTTGCAAGGCATATTCTTTCCAAAGTTTTAAGTATTCTGGCCCATTAAGTGTTTTGAATCTTGA
>DASYZW010000052.1:0-2020 GCA_035945915.1 Verrucomicrobiia bacterium
GCCGAAAAATATACACGCCAACCCGGGCATGCTCTCTTCGTGAAAGCGAACGCCCGGGAATTTACGACCGCGGAAATTCCACTACTTCATCAGCAGCATCTGACGGGCGCGCTTGATGGCATTGGTCAGACGGCGCTGATAATGAGCAGGCATGCCGGTGTATTTGCGGGGCAGGATGCGGCCCTGGTCAGTGACGTATTGGCGCAGCAAATTGGTGTTCTTATAGTCCAGGGCGTCGGCGGTGAAATCGATTTTCGGCTTTGGCCGGGGTGTGCGATTTTCCATCGGGCGCTGGCCGCGCTTATCTTTGTCGGAATGAGTTTTGCGGGGCATAAGAACTATTTGATTTCGCGGTGAACGGTGTGGCGGCGCAACGCGGGGTTGTACTTCTTCATTTCAAGCTTTTCGGTTTTCAGCTTTTTGTTGCGGCTGGCGCTGTACCGGGAGGGCGATTTGCCTTCCTTGCGCGCCTCAGTGCATTCGAGTGTAACGACTTCGCGGGGCATAAAACTATTCCTTTTCCTTCACTTTGTTGCCTTCTTCGATCGGTTCGTCGCCTTCGTCGGAATCGGCTTCGCCGACACCGGCGGTTTCGATGGTTCCGAGCTGGCCCAATCGGCGGGATTTAAGGGCGCCATCCTTTTCGAGCTGGGCCTGCGCTTCGACGGTGAAGCGCGTCCAGGGAATGGCCTCGAGGCGCGCCTTCGGGATGACTTTGCCGGTCAACTCGCAAACACCGTAGGTCTTTTTCTCAATGCGCTTCAGCGCTTCCTCAATTTCATAGATGGCGTCCTGGTCGGAAGAAAGCAGGCTCAGCGCGAAATCGCGGTCAAAATTGTCCGTGCCGGAATCGGCCATATGGAGGCTGTACCCGGCCAGTTCCTGGGCCGATTCCTGCGCCAGGCCGTCCATTTGCCGGCGAAGCTGATCGCGAAGCTCCACCAAATGCTGGTAATATTTATGCCATTCGGGCTTGACCTTTTTCGTTTCCGTTATGTCGCCGCCTTTGGAAACCGGACGGCCCAAAATGGCGGCCGAGGTCGCCGAAGCTTGCGATTTACCGCGCGGCGCGGCGTTCTTGTTGTCTTGTTTCTTCGCAGTCACAAAAGTTCTTATCAATTTTCGGCACAAAGGCCGGTTCGTCAAGAGTGCGGGAATTTAGCAGAGCAAATGAAATAAGCCACAAAAATTTTCAAAAATTTTTGGGATCGCCCGGTTTTAGTGGATTATGCAGGAATTCCCGGATGAAATCGTGGCAATACCCGCAAACAGGATTAAAACGTCCACAAATCGCATGCCCACTGCCGCCAATCGTCCGGCCCCGATTTTTAATGTTTTAGCGGTTTAACGCCCCGATTTCCAACGACACCGGCGTTCCAGCTTTCTTTTCCAACTCCTCGCTCACCTTAGCCAGCGCGTCCTCCACGGTCAGGCCGTATTTTTTTCGCAATTCGTCCTGGGTCGTTGCGTGTTCGATGAACTGGTCAGGCCAGCCAATGCGAATGACCGGGGTCGTAATCGCTGCTTCGTTGAAAAGTTCCAGGACTGCCGAACCGTAGCCGCCCATAAGCACATGGTCTTCGAGGGTCACGACCACGTCCGCCGCGCGGCCAAAAAATTCATGCACGCCGGCATCCAGAGGTTTTATGAAACGCGGGTTGATGACCGCGCAATCCCAGTTTTCCGACGCTAGCTGCGCCGCCTTGCGGGCGAGCGAACTCATGTTGCCCAGGCCAAAAAAAGCGACCCTCTTTTTTCCGTTGTTGGAGAAATTCTGGATGATTTCAGCTTTGCCGATTTCCAGCAGCTTCGGCTGGTCCTTGATTGGAACGCCTTCAGCGGCGCCGCGCGGATACCGGATGAACGTGGGGTGATTCTGGTGCGTTGCGGTGAACATCATGTCCGCCAGTTCGTCTTCGTTGGCGGGGGCCATGGCAATGACGTTGGGCAGGCAGCGCAGATAGGAGATGTCAAAAAGCCCGTGATGTGTGGGGCCGTCATTGGCGGACAGTCCCGAGCG
>DASYZW010000053.1:0-2268 GCA_035945915.1 Verrucomicrobiia bacterium
CTCCGACCAATAAAACCAGCACGGTGAGAACGATTGAACGGTGGAACGCCCCGCAAAGCGACATGGCTGAAGCGGGCGAATCCATCGGCATTACGCTAACGGAACAGGTCTTTGTAGAGCGCGGAACCATCGCGGCGCCGGAAGCCTCGCCCCCGTACGAATTGACGAAATTCAAGGCGCGCGTGTTCTGGCTGGGCAAGCAGCCGTTCGCGAAGGGCAGGAAATACAAGCTCAAGCTGGCGACGCAGGAAGTGGAATGTGAAATCGAAAACATCGAGCGCGTGATCGATGCTTCAACCCTGGGGGTCATTTCGCGCGCGGCGCACGAGAATTTTGTAGGCCGGCATGAGGTGGGCGAATTGACGATTCGAACCCGGAAGCCGGTGGCGTTTGACGCGATCACGGAAATTGTGCCGACGGGACGTTTTGTGATCGTGGATGACCTGGATGTTTGCGGCGGCGGCGTGATCCTGGATAACAATTACCCGCGGCGGACGCATGATTCTTACCGCAAGAGCAGCAATCTTTATTGGAGCCGCGGCAAAGTCACGGCGGCGCAACGCGAGTTGCGCAACGGCCATTGCGGCTGCGTCATCTGGTTCACCGGGTTATCCGGCTCGGGCAAATCAACCATTGCGGCGGAACTCGAGCGGGAACTTTTCAACCTTGGGCGCCATACGTGCATCCTGGACGGCGACAATATTCGCCATGGGCTTTGCTCGGATTTGAGTTTCACGCCCAGGGATCGCACGGAAAATATCCGGCGAGTGGGAGAAGTAGCGCGGTTGTTTGCGGACACGGGAATCATCTGCATCACGGCGTTTATTTCGCCGTATCGCGCGGACCGCGACCTCGCGCGGTCGATTGCGCCGCCGGGACGATTTATCGAAGTATTTCTCAATGCGCCGCTGGAAATCTGCGAGCAACGCGATTCGAAGGGGCTCTACGCCCGCGCGCGAGCGGGTGATCTCAAGGAATTCACCGGCATTTCCGCGCCCTACGAAGCGCCGCTTAAACCGGAAATTGAATTGCATACCAACGCGCTGAGCGTGGCCGAATGCGTCACGATCATTTTGGAACGACTCAAGACGCTTTTGCCGGCGAGTCCGTAGCGCGGCCCGCTTGCAAAGGAAGTTTGAGACTCGTCACCTCGTCTCCTACAATAAGAGCCATCGATGAAAATCAGTGGATTTACCTTTTTGCGAAACGGGCAAAAGCTCGGCTATCCATTTGTGGCATCGATCCGGTCTATCCTGCCGTTGGTGGACGAGTTTGTCATCGCCCTGGGGCCGTGCGAGGACGACACGGAAAAAATGCTGCGCGGCATCGGCGACGCCAAAATCCGGATCATTCCGACGCAATGGAATGAAAACATCCGGCACGATTACAGCGTGAAAGGATATGTTTACGGCCAGCAGAAGACGATCGCGCTGGCCAATTGCACCGGCGACTGGGCGTTTTACCTGGAAGCGGATGAAGTTGTGCACGAAGCGGACCTGCCGAAAATACGGTCCGCCCTGACGCAATACCTGAACGAAGAACGGGTCGAGGCGCTGGCGTTTGATTACCTGCATTTTTATGGAAATCCCAATACGATTGTTTGGTCGCCGCGCTGGTATCGGACCGAGGTGCGCATCATCCGCAACACGATACCGGCATGGTCGAGCGAGGCGCTGTATTTCAACGTCGTGGTCGACCATAAGAAGTCGCGCTATCCGCGGGCGGCGCATACGGGCGCAACGATCTATCATTACGGATGGGTGCGCAGCCAGGCGCAGATGAATTTGAAATCGTCCATGGTGGGAAAATATTGGGAAGATGAGCCGGCCAAAGCGCTGGACTACGGAAAAATCGACCCGGCGACGTTGAAATTATTCAATGGCAGCCATCCCCAGGCGGTGCGGGATTGGTTGCCCAAGGCCGAAGGAATTTTTAAAGCGGATGCCAATTACCAACTGAGTTCACGCGAAAGGAAGCATCGAATGATGCTGAAACTCGAGCAATTATTCGGGATTCGGTTTAACAAGAAGCATTATACGCTTGTGAGGTGAAGCGGCAGGAGAAGCCGAACGATGAACGGCGGATTATTTGCTGACGCGACGCTGCTACCCGATCAGCAATTTGTCCAGGACGGCATCGGTTACGGCGGCGGGCGGGATGTTGTTGACGTTCACAGTGTCAAAAATTGCATGCATCTTCGATTTTGGAGGGAGCAACAACTCGGGTGGAAATTTTCCGAAAAGCGCAACGCCGGGCACGTCGAGCGCC
>DASYZW010000054.1:0-8123 GCA_035945915.1 Verrucomicrobiia bacterium
AAATCCTTGGAAACGACGGACGGCAATACGGCCCGGGTGGAGCCGACCAAATTCGCCTGTGGCTCGCGCAAAACCGCGTCAACGCCCATACCCTCGCGCAAAGCGAAGGTTCGGCGGATTGGAAGCCGCTCATCTCTTTTCCCGAATTCGCCCCGCAATTTAATATTTCTCCGCCACCCTCCCTGGGATACGGCTCAAACCCGCGCGCCTCGAATAAGGTGGCCGCCGGCGTTTGCGGCATTTTGCTTGGGGGTCTCGGCGTCCACAAATTCGTGCTGGGCTATACCGGGGCGGGGTTGGTCATGCTCCTGATTTCAGTCCTGACCTGCGGCATTTTGTACCCGCTGGTCCACCTGTTCGGCCTTGTTGAAGGCATCGTGTATTTGTGCAAGACGGATGACGACTTTGTGCGCACTTATGTGGATGGCCGCCGCGAATGGTTTTAGGCATTTGCGATTTTAAATTTTTCAAAGGGGCGGCCGGCCGGTAGCTGACTATCAGAGCAAGACGAGGCTGCCAATCACGAGGGCGATTAACCAAAGCAGGAGAACAGCGCGGGTTTTCCCCAGACCCGCGCGCGAGAGCCGATGCGAAATATGATTCGTATCGCCAATCCAAAAGGGTTTGCGATTGAATGTGCGCATGACGACCACCTGGGTAAGATCAAACAAAGGAACCGCCAGTACGAGCAGGGGTGAAAGCACGGCCAGCGGGCGTGGATTTTGCCGGGTGTAAAAGTGGGGGAGAATGGCCATGACGGCCAGAAGATATCCAACAAGCTGGCTTCCGGCGTCGCCCAGGAACGATCGCGCGCGCGGAAAATTCCACGGCAGAAATCCCATGAGCGCGCCGCAAATTAAAAAACCCGCCAGCGCAACCAGGTATTCGCCGCTCGATGCCGCAATCAGCGCGAACAAAAACGACGCGATGGCGCCCAGTCCCGCGCAAAGGCCGTTCATATTATCCATGAAATTGAAGGCATTCATCACTGTGAGCAGCCATAATATAGTGATGACGTAACTGAAGGCGACATTAGGAACGAATAGCGTAATGCGCTTGCAGGCGACGGTGACGAGCACGGCGATGAGAAATTGTCCGGAAAATTTCGGGAACGGTTTCAATTCATGGCGGTCGTCGAGGGCGCCAAGAATGGTGATGGCGATGGCGCCGGCGGAAATCGCGGCCAACTCAAGGCCGCGCCGTTCCAAACCGTGCGCGATCAAGTTGGCGGATGAAACCTTGATTTGGCCGAGCTTCACCAGGGCCGCCCCCGCGGCGAGGGTCGCCAGGATTCCCGTAAGCACGGCAAATCCGCCCGCCAGGGGCATGGGTTGGTCATGGATTTTCCGCGCGCCGGGATCGTCCACGAAATTGGCCCGGATGCACCATTTCCGCCAGAGCGGCAGCGTAACCAGCGTGGTAACGAACGCGCACGCGAACGTCGCGCAAAAAAAATTAAACGGAAAGGCCATGTCGAAGAGCTAACGGTTCGCAGCCAGTTTCATGTAAAGATTGTAAATGCCTTCGACCATTTTTTCGACGGGGAAATTGTCCCGCACAAATTCGCGCCCGCGCCGGCCCATTTGCCCGCGGAGTTGCGGGTCGCCGGCCAATTGCCGCAAGCGGTTGGCCAGGGCCGCGGTATCGCCCAGCGGAATCAGGAAGCCCGTTTCGCCGTCGAGGCAAACCTCGCGCGCGCCATCGCAATCGTACGCGATCACCGGTTTGCCGGCGGCCAGCGCCTGCGGCAGCGCTCGCGGCAGGCCCTCGCGCGACGACAAATGCACCAGCGTATCCATGATGCCGGCATATTTGGCGACGTCCCCGGGCGGGACCAGGCCGGCAAAAATAAAATGCTTTTCGAGTCCCTGGCCGCGGGCGAGGACCTCAAAACGGCCGCGCCATGGGCCGTCGCCAATTAAAAGAAATTTTATTTTTGGATTCCGGCGGACCAGTTCGGGGGCAATCTCGAACAAGTCATCATGACCTTTCAGCTTGAACAAACGCGCAATTTTGCCGATGACAAAATCATCGGCTGCGATGCTGAGTTTCGCGCGAAGTTCCGGGTCATTTTTCGCGGCCAGGAAAGGTTCGAGCTTAAAGCCGCTGAAGATTTTGGTGTATTGCTCCGGGCGACCGATGCCGACGGCCAGGTGCTGTTCTTTCATGGCGTCGGCCACGACGATGAAATGCGTCGTCGCCCCGGCGGCGTATTGTTCGGCGGCGCGAAAGACAAAATTGGCGGCCGGACCTTGAAATGCGCCGAACGACGGGCCGTGAATCGTATGGACAATGACCGGCACACCCGCGCGCCTTGCGGCAAGGCGGCCGAGGATTCCGCCTTTGGCGCTGTGGGTATGGACGATGTCCGGCCGTTGCTCGCGCAAGAGTCGTTCCAGTTTCCGCAAGGCCGTCCAATCCTTGAGCGGATGCACGGGTCGAACCAGTTCGGGAACAGTGATGAAATGTTGTTCACCCAAAATGCTCCGCGCTTCCGGTTCCAGCGAACCTTCCGGTCCGGTGGAAGGCCCCGAAACCAGGCTGACATCGACGCCGGGAAAACGGCGGAGGCCTTCGACGGTGGACCAGGTATTTTCCTGTGCGCCGCCGACGATGAGGCGGGTGATGATGTGCGTGACGCGCATATTAAAGTTTGACGGTCAGAGGCGCCGGAATAGTGATTGAAAATTCGATGAGAGGCAACGGGAACCACCCGCGATCATGCGGGAAGATTACAGGTTGACCGGCGATGGCAGAAGGATTTTTCAGAGCCGCTTGGGTCCTGGAGTCCCGTGGCCGTGACACCGCTTGGTTTCAATCTACGGCTTCAATTGCCGCAGGTGGTCCTCCAGGAGCCGGGCCTCGGGAGTATTGGTGGGCGCATTGGCGAGATAGATTTCGATGTTGCGGATGGCCTCGTTCGTATCGTGACGGCGCCAGGCGATTTGCTCGAGGCTAACAGCCAGTTCCGGCGAATTGGCGCGGTCCTGCTGCAGCTTTTCGTAATTGGTCCGGGCGGCGTCCAGATCGCCCGCGCCAAAGTAGGCGTTAGCGAGTTGGAACTGAGCTTTGGCGTTTTCAGTTTGAATTGCCAGCGCGCGATTCAACGGAGCGATTGCCTCGTTATATTGTTTCAATTGATTGAGGATAAAGCCGAGAGTCAAAAGGCGGGACGGATCGTCCGGCGAAAGTCGCAAATCCAATTGAGCGACGTGAAGCGCATTGGAGTACATGGCGCGATTCATGAAAATCTGCTCAACCGTGCTTAAGAGAGCCTGGTTTGTCGGGCTTTGCGAAACTTCATCTTCCAGCAGGCGCGTGCCCTCGGCCAGTTCATTCTTTTGAAAATAGGCGGCCGATAACAGCATATGGAGCTGCCGGGTGTCCGCCTCGGACGATTCATCCGTTCGCGGCAGGGGAGCGCGCAGGATATCTAACATGCGATCGGGCATATGGTTCATGCCATACACTCGCGCGAGCCAAATCCGTCCCGGCAGGTAACCCGGATCCATTTCGTATGCGCGGTTCAACGGGGCAACGGCCTGGCGGAATAGCCCGTTGTCCTGCGCCAGCGTGTAGCCGTATTGAAAACAAAAGCCGGGGTCATCGATCGGGCCATCATTGGCCAGGATTTTCGAGAGGTTGTCGAAAACGCCGAATTGGGCGAACGCAGCGCTGGTCGGGTCCGCGGACAAGCGGCGGCCCGCCTCGAGCTCGTCATTGACCTGTTGATTGATTCGGGCTGCGATATTATTTGTGTTAAAGTCCAGCGCGGTCCTGAACCTGGCCGCCGCATCGGTCAGGTCTCCCATGCGCTGTAGTTGGACGCCCCAAAAGTCGAGGCTGAGCGAGCAATAATCTCCCACCAACGCCGCATTCAAATCCGGCTCATCCGGGACATGCAGTCGGCTAAGTTGGGCATCCACAAAGGAGGGCGTTTTCGGAGCGGACGAGGGGAGTTCGCCGGGCAACGACGCCAGCGCGTCCGCCTGGGCCGTTTTCCAAAAGTTCTCATTTTCAGCCACGAGATTTTTGTCGGGAAGCGGCGGCAATAACGTATCGCGGGGCAATAGCTTTAATTTGTAAACCAAACCGTGCGGTTCGAGGTAAAATACTTCGAAATAATAACCGAAGCTCGGGTGGAGATAATAAAGCTCATTGGTGCGGCCCAAATACGCTAAAAATTCCATAAGACCCACGGCATTGAGAATATTAGTCTGATCCGGTTTCACCAGCAGCGGCCAGGTCTTCGGCGCCTGTTTATGCAAATAGCGATGATATTCCGGGTACGGCAGCCAGGCGGTATCGACCAGCAGATAATCCTTAGCGCGTCCGCGGGACACCAGATCCGCCTGGGTCAAATACATTCGTTCCGCATCGTCGCTGATGACAATGGCCTTTGGCGGCAAATTTTGGGTGGCGAGAGAAGTGAATCGGCGGATTGTGTCGCCGTTCGATGTCCGGACGAGGGGCGCGTTTTTGCAAACGAGCCCCGTGACGGCCAGGCCGGCAATGACCCATACGCCGATCACGATCGTCTTGTTTGCGAGCCGCGCCAAAAACGGCGGCGCGTCTTTTGCCCGCGGCCGTCTTCGTCCAAACACCAGGAGAAAATACCCGGTATAATAACCGGCGCCCAAAGCAATGAGGTAATACAGCGTCAGGCCAAGGTTTTTCTCGCGCGGGCTGAACGGCGGATCGAATGCGATCCAAATGCAGACGAGCAAAAACACCGCGTGAATCAGGTGGAACATCAAACCGGACAGGGACGAACCGATTTTGCTGTTGTCGCCAAATTTCCAGCGCACCGACATGACCAGCAGGGGCATCAATGAAATGAATACCGGCAACAGATCACCGAAATAACTCCCCGGACTGGTAATGGCGCCCCAGTAAAGCCGCAGTACCTCGAATTGCAATCCGAGGCTGTATTTTAACGCCTGCCAGGACGTCAGGGACGTTTTAGAGAAAAAGACCGGTGACAATTGCCATAACAGGAGGGCCAAAAATCCGGCCAAACCGTATAAAAACAAACGGACGAGAAACTCCACATTGAAAAAGGCCAGGCCACGGACCCAGATAACCGCCACGATAAAGAGGGGGAAAAATGCCGTTATCGCCTGCCCTTCCACGATTCCCGCGCCAACGACCGCCGCGCTGGCGAATAACCGCCAGACTCGTCCGTCCAGCCGGTATTCAATTAATGACCAAATCACAAACGCAAACAGGAGCAGATCAAACATTTCACTGCCGCCATTGGTCGCCATTCGCCAAAATGTCAATTGTAAGCCGCAAAGCAGCACGGCCAGGAGCGGCGGAAGCCACGCGCTTTTGAGAGTCAGCAAAAAGAAATCGTTTCGTTCGCGCACCTGTTGCGCTTCCGTGCGGTCATGCGGCAGCAGCGCGACGGAATGGGCCAATAATCCCAGCGCGAGGGCTGCGCACACCGTTGAGAAGAGGTTCAAAGCCATCGGCACAGCGGGGGCAGGCAGGAGGCGGAAAGGCGCTATGACAACGTAGTACAGCGGAGTGAAAAACTGAGGCGTCCAGGACCATCCTGAAATCGTGGCCACAGTTCCGAGATTCGTGAGCGAAACCCCGTGGTTCAGCGTCAGGATGTAAAACACCAGCATTGCCGCGGCAATAAGCCACGGCAAAACCCGGCGGACAAAGGCCCGCCGCGCATCAATTCGTACTCCGTTGGGCATGGGTATTTGTTTCGTTAAGCCGCGTTTTGCGGCTGGATAGGGTCACTCCGCAGATCCGCTACACATTCCACGTGCTGCGTTTGCGGAAACATATCCAGCGGCTGCACGTGCAATAAGTTAAAGACACCTTCGGACCTTAAAATGTTCAAGTCCCGGGCCATCGTTGCCGGGTGGCACGAAACATAGATAATTTGTCGCGGCCTGATTGTTCGCAGCAATTTCAGTATCTCGGGACCGCAGCCTTTGCGGGGCGGATCGATCAATACCGCGGTCGCTCGGGCCGAGGCCGGATCCAGCAAATCCTTCAGAACATCTTCAACTTTGGCCGCAATAAACCGCCCGTTTCTGATCTTTCGCCTGGCGGCATTGTTCTCCGCCGCCTGGATGGCCCGGCGGTCGTATTCCACGCCGGTGAATCGTTCGACGGAGTCCGCTAATTCAATTCCGAAATATCCGACGCCGCAATACAAATCCGCCAAATGTTTCGCGCCGCCGGCCAGCAAAAATTTGCGAACCGTGTCCGCAAGCGCGGGCAATAAAAAGAAATTGTTCTGAAAAAACGAGTCCGGCGGCAGTTCCCATCCCTCCGGCTGGACCCGCAGGACAATTTTAATTCCTCCTTTTGGCGGAGGATGGGCCCACACCTGGGCGAGCTGTTCGTTAATGGCCGGTTCGGAAATGACGCATTTTTTGATATTTTCGACGAGCCCGCAGTCGCAGCGCACAAACCCAATGTTCAGTTTCTGTTCCGGTTTATTCCATTGGCTGCGCACCATGATTCGATTGCGATACCCATACGGCGCAGGGCAGGGGATGACCGGGGCCACGACCGTGCCCGGAATTTTGCCTACCCGCTCGAATAAATCCGCGATTTGTTTGCGCTTTATCCGCAATTGCGCGGCGTACTCGATGTGCTGGTACTGGCATCCGCCGCATTTGCCGAAATGTTCGCACGGCGCCTGGACGCGCTCGCTGGATGCCGTAATCACCTGCGTCAGCTTCGCCCGCGCAAAATTCTTTTTAACCTCCGTGATTTCCGCCGTCACTGTTTCGCCCTGAAGCACAAAGGGAACGAACACGACAAAATCGCCATGCCGTCCAACGCCTTCGCCGCCAAAGGCTATGTCGTCAATCGTCAGGGAAATGGGTTCTCCAACTTGAAGCGCCATCCGTCGTAGTTGATTGGATATTAAAGTTAGGGGAGCCGTTTCGCAACCGGCAATCGCGTTCGGTTTCGGATTATCCGGCTCCTTTTAATTCAGCGCGGGGATCGCTCTTTTCGGCAATCGCTTCAGAAAAGATGGTCAGCAATTCCGCGCGCCGCACGGCGCCGACCAGTCGGTTCTCAGCATAATTGTTTACGACCGGCACGTTCCGCAGTTCGCTTTCCAACACAGTTGGGAGGGCATCGAGCAGGGGTTGCGCCGGGGTCAACGTGTTCGGCGGCGCCCGCATCACGTCAAACGCGATGACCCCCTGGAGGTCGTTGGCGCGATTTAAAAATTCTTTCAAATCCTGCAGCGCCACCACTCCCACGAGGCGCCGGCCCGCGTCCACCACCGGCAGAAAATTATTTGAGCCAGTCAGAAATCGTTCGGCAATTTCCTCCAGACCGGCCGTTTCGCGAACGGGCGGCACGGGCGGGCCCATTAAATCGCCGATGGTCTGTTCCATCGTGGCGCCCAGCCGGCTGGTTTCACGACCGAGCGCGATGCCTTTGAGCCTCAAATGCTCGGTATAGACAGATTCATCATGCAACTGGCGGGCCACGAGGATGGAGATCGCGCACGCCAACATGAGTGCCGGCACCATTGAATAACTTAAGGAAAGCTCAAAAACCATGATGACGGCGAGCAAAAGAGACCGCGTCGTTGCCGCCAAAACGGAGCCCATGCCGACCAGGGCAAACGCGCCCACGTGCACCGCGGGCGCCACGCCAAACCGGTGCAGCAGCGTCCCAAAAAACGCCCCGGTGGCCGCGCCCACAAACAGCGTGGGCGTGAAGATACCTCCGATGGTTCCAGATCCGACGGTCGCCGCGGTGGCAATCCATTTGGCGATCAGCAGGCCGGCCAGCCAGAGCAATGGCCGGGCTTCATTCATGAAGCTTTCGTGCAGGATGTCGTTGGTGACGCTGTAGCCGTTACCGCAGACGCCGGGAAATTCCATTGCAATGACCCCGACAATCAATCCCGCCAGCGTCAGTTTCACGTAAAGCGGCCAGTCCACCTTGGAGAACTCCCGCCGCCCCTTGCGGACGAGTTTCAAAAAAATCGCGCCGGCGATTCCGCAGAGAAGGCCCAACAGCAGGAACCATGGCAGTTGCAATGGCGCCACTTCGGGAAAGGGAGGAATATCATACCACGGCTTGATGCCAAAAAATGTGCGCGACATCGTGGCGGCAATGACGGATGA
>DASYZW010000055.1:0-13032 GCA_035945915.1 Verrucomicrobiia bacterium
TGGTCGACGGGCTGGCGCTGGCGGCGGGCCTTGAAGAAAGCAGACCGGTCCAGTTGTCCATTACGTTTGCGATATGCGTGCACAAGTTTCCTGAAGGCCTGGCACTGGGTTCGTTGCTGCTGGGTGGCGGAATTCTGCGCCCCAAAATGCTCGGGCTCGTTGCCCTGGTGGAATCCACGACGATTCTGGGGGGATTGGTCGGATGGTTTGGTCTGGCAAACGTTCCTCACGAATGGCTCAAGTTAACCCTCGCCCTGATGCTGGCGAACGCCAGCGGCGGGTTCCTTTACCTCGCAATTCATGCCGTCTGGGGCGAGATTTTCCGCCACCATAAGAGCCTGGTTTTGGGGAACTTTGCGGCCGGCTTTGGCGTAATTGCCGCTTTAATTTTATACTTTCATTTGAAAGCCTGATGCGGACGCCACTGGAAACGCGCTTGTGAAACAGATGGAAAGTCAGGGGAAATAAGGCACGGCTGTATTCCCCGGCTTGATCAATGGAGTCGCCAGACAATGCGGGCTTTATCCAGGTCGTAAGGTGACATTTCCATTTTGACGCGGTCGCCCACCGTCAGGCGGACGAAACGTTTGCGCATTTTGCCCGAGATGGTGGCGAGCACGAGGTGTTTATTGTCGAGTTCAACGCGAAACATGGTGCCCGGCAGGACGTCCTTTACACTGCCTTCTACTTCAATGGCTTGCTCTTTCATGGCCGAGAATGAAAAAGACGGAGCCCGGCAAATGCCAGGCCCCTGGTCAATGCAAGAGCGTTGATTTAATAGCGATCGCGATTACCCCGGTAACCGCCGCCGCCCTGTTCGCGCCGGCCTCCGGCAGGACGTTCCTCGCGGGGCCTGGCAACGTTCACGGTAATGCTGCGGCCGCCCAAATCCTTGCCATTCAACGCGGCGATGGCTTTCTGCGCCTCTTCATCCGTGCTCATGGTTACGAATCCGAACCCGCGTGAACGATTGGTGGTGCGGTCGATCATTAAATTCGCCTCGGTGACAGTGCCGTGGGCGGCGAACGCGTCGTTCAATTCGTTTTCCGTGGTTTGGAAGGATAGATTTCCGACAAAAAGTTTGTTGTTCATATGACTCAACAAGTCCGATCAACTTGCTTTTTCAGACTGTTCCCGATTATCGGGTTTCAATCATCACTGAACAAAAGTTCACTTGAAGATCACCATATCTCGAAAGAGAGCTATCGTCCAATGAACATCGCAGGTTCGGCGGCGATTGCAACAACCAAAATCGACGCCCGGATCTCCATCGTCAACCCGACAATAGCATGGAGGGACTGGTTGATTGCATCGCAAAGAATCGCCGGGCCGCAAAGGCCAGCTCCGAATGATTGGAAATCCCGTCAACCGTTGCGCTAAAGCAATCTCTGCTGTGGACCGGGGGCGGCCTTTATTCCCAACTTTCTGAATCCCAATTCCGTTGCCACGCGGCCTTGCGGGGTGCGATTGAGGTAACCTTCCATGATGAGATACGGCTCATAGACTTCTTCAATCGTATCGGGCTCTTCGCCGACGGCGACTGCGAGAGAATTAACGCCCACGGGGCCGCCGGCGAACTTGACGATGATGGTTTCCAGAATTCGCTTGTCCATTTCGTCCAGGCCGTTTTGGTCGATTTCAAGCATGGCAAGCGCCTTGTCGGCCACGGGAGCGGTGATTTTGCCATCATGCCGCACTTCGGCGTAATCGCGAACGCGGCGCAGGAGATTATTGGCGATACGCGGTGTTCCGCGGCTGCGCCGGGCGATTTCATGGGCGCCCGAGGTTTCAATTTCCACGTTTAAGAGGTTCGCCGAGCGAAGAATGATTTTTTCCAGGTGTTCGGCCGTGTAATAATCCAGCCGTTCACGGACGGCAAAGCGCGTAAGCAAAGGCGCGCTCAACAAGCCGCTGCGCGTTGTCGCGCCGATGAGCGTAAAACGCGGCAGATTGAGTCGAACGCTCCGCGCATTGGGGCCCTGGTCAATGATGATGTCCAATTTAAAATCCTCCATCGCCGGATACAAATATTCCTCAATCGTCTTTTGCAGGCGGTGGATTTCGTCAATGAACAACACATCGCCTTCATCGAGATTTGTGAGAAGCCCGGCGAGGTCGCTCGCTTTCTCAACAGTCGGCCCGCTCGTGCTTTTGAGGCTGGCGCCCATGGCCTTGGCGAGAATATTTGCGAGCGTCGTTTTACCCAAGCCGGGAGGGCCATTGAGGAGGATGTGGTCGAGCGGTTCCTTGCGTTTTCTTGCCGCGGCCACGGCAATTTCCAGGCGTTCTTTGACTTTGGGCTGGCCGGTAAACTCGGAAAAGAGCGAAGGACGCAGCGTCATTTCCAGCGCTGCATCCGGCTTATTTATATTTGCAACCGCGCGATCGGACATGAAATGAGGATGGGACATGCCGTGTTTATCAGCAAGCCGCATTCGAAAAATCCGACTCCGCGAATTGTGCGAAGTAACCCGCTCTTCTAAACGAAAGACGCCGCCCTGTATCCTCAGCAGAGCGGCGTCTCGGACGAGCGCGGGGTTGGATTGTTTGGTTCCCGCGCTATAAAACGTCTAATGGCGCCAGCCGCCACCTCCATGCCAGCCGTCATCACCATGCCATCCGCCATCACCATGCCAGCCACCGCCCCATCCCCCGTGCCACCCCCACCCGCCATGCCAGCCGGCCCAGTTGCCGTGCCAACCCCAACCGTAATGCCAACCGCCACCATAGGATGTCCATCCGTAGCCCCATGGAAACCAAAGATGCGGCCAGACGTAGTAGCTGTAATATGGGTACGTGCCGTCGTAGGAATAGTACGCCGGAGCCGGCGCGCTTTGCACGTAGGTCACAGACGGCTGTGTGACGACAGTGGGGGCAGTTGGCGTCGCGGGCGCGGATGATGGTGCGGAGAGGTACTGCGGCACCGGAGCGGTTGCTTGTGCATTTGCCAGGGAACCGTCCGTTCGCGGTTGGGTCAGCATAGCGGTTATGACTGCGTCCGACAGGCCTTGCTGACGCAAAAAGACGATTTGAGAGGCATTCAAATTGTAGGGGGAGCCGGAACTTCTGACATATGCGATGATCGTTGCATCGCCGATTTTAGCCTGTTCCAATTCCAGGACCTGGGTGACGGCATAGGGCATTTGCTCTGGCGCCGTTGCTGCGTTCGCGTCCTGTGCATGTGATTTCCACGCCGACCAAACAAATAACCCGCCGATGGCGACCAGCAGAGTCTTTCTTATTTTTGCGCTCTTCATACGGTCAAAACGATTAAAATTTCAAGGCCGCGGCGTTATGCCTGGCGCCTTCATTGACCTATACGGGGAGCGCAGAACGATCTTGCAGGGAATTTTGCAGGATGATCCAGGGATTTCGCGCGCGCGATCACGGCGCGTAATCTGAAAAACGCCTGGAAGGCTAAATTTTTACCTTAAACGCTTCGCCGGCCTTTAATGACAAGGCAAATGCTGCCATCAATTCCGGAATCATTTCCAGGTCTTTGAGACTGACAACTTCGACCGGCGAATGCATGTAACGGTTCGGCAGGCTGATCAGCGCGCTGGGAATGCCGCCGCGCGTCCAAAAGATGGCGTCGGTATCTGTGCCGGACGTGGAGGACATGGCCTCGTGTTGCAATGGGATCTTTTTGGTTTTGGCGACCTGTTCGATGCGTGAAACGACCTCAGGATGATTGCTGCCGCCGTGGGTAATGGTCGGGCCGCCGCCGATTTTGACATTGCCATGCTGTGCCTTGCTGACCGTCGGATAATCCGTGGCGTGCGTTACATCCACCACGAGTGCGACGTCCGGTTTCAGCGAATATGCGATTTGGCGCGCGCCGAGCAGGCCCACTTCTTCCTGAATATTTGAGACGGCGCAGATCTCCGCCTTGATTTTTCCTTTGGCGCCGGCCAGCAACCGCAGTGCCTCTGCCACGGCGAACGTGCCGATGCGATTGTCGAACGCGCGAGCCACTGCGATTTCGCCGCGCAAGACATCAAATTCGTCGCTCAACGTGATCGGATCGCCAATTTGGACCACTTTTCCCGTTTCTTTCGAGTTGCGAGTGCCGATGTCGATGAAGAGATCGTGAATTTTCGGCGGCTTGGGATGCTCATCGCTTTTGGTCAGGTGCGGCGCAACGTTTCCTACCACGCCTTTGACCGGGCCATTTCGGGTATGAATGATGACACGTTGAGCCTTGGTAATGGCGGCATCAACGCCGCCCATTTTCCGGACATAGATAAATCCATCAGAATCGATGTAGTTCACGGCCATGGCGATTTCGTCCGCGTGACCGGCGAGCATGAGACGCGGAGATCCGCCTTTGTTGAGGACAGCCACGCAATTGCCGTAGGAATCCGAATAGGTGGTTTCCGCGAATTGCGCGGCATAATCCATCCACACTCGCTGGCCACGGGCCTCGTGTCCGACAGGGCTGGGGGTGTTGACCAGGGTCTTTAAAAAATTCAGTGATTCATCGCGCATAGCTTCGGATTTTGATTTTGACGTTTAATTTTGTTTTGTGTCTGCGGCGTCTCTTAATCCATCCCCCAGAAAGTTGAAAGCAAGAACCGTCACAAAAATCGCCGCTCCGGGCGCCAGCAACCATGGGAAACGCTGCAGATAATCGATATTTCGGGCGGCATTGAGCATGAGTCCCCAGCTCGCCTGCGGTTCCTGGATTCCGACACCAAGAAAACTTAGAACGACTTCGCCGAGGATGTAATAGGGCACGTTGAGGGTCGCCGAGACGATGACATAGGAAAAGGTGTTGGGCAGCAGGTGGCGACAAATGACTCTCATGTGGGATTGTCCGATGGCCTGGGCCGCCAGGATAAATTGTTGTTCCCGCAATGAAAGAGCCATGCCCCGGATTACCCGCGCCATGCTGGCCCAACTAATCACGCTCAGGATGACAATAATCACCCCGTAAACCTGCGTTGAACTCAGGCTGGCGGGAAACGTGTTGCGCAGGGAGATAATCAAATACAGGGCCGGAATGGACATGATGAGCTCGCAGAAACGCATGAGCAGGGTATCCACTCCGCCGCCGAAATAACCTGAAATTCCCCCGATCATCAGGGCCATGCTGAATGATATCAGGATGCCGATGATGCCGATGGAAAGCGAAATTTGGGAGCCGTAGACCAGCCGCGAAAAAACGTCACGCCCAAATTGGTCTGCGCCAAAAAGATACACCGGATAATCGTCATCGCCCGTGCCGAACAAATGAATGGAACAGGGAATAAAACCGAACAGTTTATACGGACTGCCTTTGATAAAAAAATGGAGCGGCTTGGTGTCTTGCCGGTCCTCCTGGTAGACGTAGTCACCCGGCATTTCTTTTGATTTTGGCACGACGAGGTGAAGGCCGTGAAATGCAGGCCAGACCGGGGTGTGAAAAAACGCATTATCGTGGGTGGCATCGTATGCGTACGGCGAAATAAAACCCGCGAAAAGCGCGACTGCGTAAAGCACCACGAGGATGAGCAGTCCCGTCACCGCGATTTTGCGCCGCCTGAGCCGCTGCCAAAACAATCGCCACGGCGACAGCGCGGGCTGAAGCTCGAGAATGGGTTCAGGTTCGGGTGTTTCCATTTACTTAAGGCGAATGCGCGGATCGACCAATGCCAGGAGGATGTCCGCGACGAAATTCCCGACCACCAGCAACGCGGTGGCCATGACGACGCTATCCACAACCAGATACGAATCCTTTGCGAAAAACGCTTCCACCGTCAAACGGCCCAGGCCCGGCCAGGCCATGATATTTTCGACCACGACGGCGCCACTGAGCAGTTGCGCGAGGGAATAACCAAAGATGGTGACTAGCGGGTTGATCGCGTTGCGCAATGCATGTTTGTAAATGACCAACCCTTCGCCCAGGCCGCGGGCGCGCGCCGCAGCGATATAGTCGGCGCGCAACGTGTCGAGCAGGCACGACCGCATGCGCCGCATGATCCCGGCCAGGTCGGAAGCGGCCAGGACAATCGCCGGGAGGATGAGGTGATGGATGATGTCCCGGAATTGCTGTCCCTGGGTCATGAAATCGTGCAGGGGGCTTTCAGATCCGCCCACGGGGAACCATCCCGTTGCCGCCGCAAACCACAGCGCCAGCAGCGCCAGGAGTACGTCCGGAATGGACAACCCGATAAACGCCAGAAAAGAACACGCATGGTCCACCCATGAATCTTTTTTGACCGCCGCCCAGATCCCCAGCGGTATCGCAATGCCCCACGCGATGATTAACGCCGTCATCGACAGCAGAAAGGTGTTCCACAACCGCGCCATTATGAGCGATGTCGCCGGAATTTTATACGCCATCGAATATCCAAAATTTCCGGTGAAAACATTCTTAAGCCAAAAAACGTATTGCACGTACCACGCCTGGTCCAAATGGAATTGCGCCTTCAGCCGCGCGATGGTTTCGGGCGAAATCTGCGGATTTTGCTGGAGCGCGGTAAAATAATTTCCCGGGGAAAGCGCCATGAGCAGAAACGTGAGGAGCGACACCGCCAGCAATAATGGAATCATATGCAGCACGCGCTTTGTTATGAATTGCCACATTCTGGGAATTTTTAGTTTGCGGTTTGTGAGAGCCGGTACTTGTCTAAATCACAGTTTGTTTCAATGCTTCAACTATTTCAATGGATTCGCCGCAAATGCATATTCCTCCACTATTTTGCCCCCGATTAAATGTTCCTGGATAATGCGTTCCAGCACCGCAGGGGCGCAACTGTGATACCAGGTGCCTTCCGGATACACCACCGCGATGGGGCCTTGCGCGCAGACGCGGAGGCAATTGGCTTTGGTGCGATAAACTGTTGGCTTCGGCCCGACCAGATTCAACTCGGCCAATCGACGCTTCAAAAATTCCCACGCCGCCATCGACTGCTCCGCCGGGCAACATTTGGGTTCGGTCGCTCCCGCGCACAGGAAAATATGGCGGCGATACCGCTCAATTCCGAGATTTTCGACGGCGGCCGTTAATGATTCGTTCATCTTTACAGTTATACCGCAAATTTTTCAGTTTCAAGTTTCAGTTTTCAAATGTGCCCGGATTCACGCCCGCTTGGTGGCCCGGCAATATGAAAACCTTTATCGAAAGAATGCCAAACCAATGACCCCGGCCACACCAAGCAGCGCGCCGGCAAGCGAGCGAAGGCCGATTTTTTCGCCATCGGTAACGCGCGTCATCGGGAGCAAAACAACCGGGGTCATTGCGACGATGGCCGTGACGATTCCGGTAGGGGTTTTTTCCAGAGCCCATTGCATCGCGCTCACCCCGAGGGTTTGGCCGGCCAGGCCGTTTCCCAGGACCCAAGGCCAGATGCGTCCCCATTTTTCACGCGAGACATTCAGCGTCTTGCTTTCGAACATGCCGCCATGCGCGCGCGCCGACCGCCATTTCGCCACGAGTAATATAATCGCCGGCACTAACGCGCCCCCCAGCACGCGCTGATAGCCGGTGGTGCCGGGGTCGGGAGGGCCGCCCGTGGCAAACGCCACTGCATACGCTTTGCGGCTCAGCACCGCTCCCAGCGCCCCGCCCAGCGCGGCAATCAGGCCGAAGATAATGCCCTCTCTCATTACGCGCCGTGGTAATTCAAGGTGCTCGCCGGGCGCCATCGCGATCGCAATCCCTGACAGGATAACGGCGATAAACAATATCTGCTCCCGACTCAGTTTTGTGCCCAGCCAAAGCCATTCGATAAGGGCCGCCGCCGGCGCAGTCAGGCACTGTGAGATGAGAACTGTACGGCGCGTTCCCAAACGCGTCAGTGCTTGGAAATAGCCGCTGTCGCCTATCCCGATGCCCAGCAGTCCGCTCAACGCAAAAATGGGCAGCGCTTCTCCGTTGGTTTTTGTTCCGAAAAAATTTGCCCAGATGGCCAGGAAAACCGCGGCGGTGCAAATCCTCCAAAAATTTGCTTCCACTCCGCCAATTTGCCGCGCCGACCGCTGGCCGCAAATCGCGGAAATGGAAAAAAGCAGCGTGGTAAGAAGCGCCGCCAGCATCAGAGTTGCTCGTAGAAATCGTCCGATTCTGTTGCCTCGGGTCCTGCGGTGTCTACCTTAAGACCGCTTTCCTCCAGGATTTTGGCGATGTCGGGCGAAACCCACTTGCCTTCCTTCTTCTTTTTACGCGGTTTGATGCGATATTGGCCTTCGGAATTTGTTTCCAGGATACCGCGTTCCATCATCCTCGACAGAATGGGCTTGGCCCACTCGTGGTCTTCGTCATATCGGCGCCGGCCCCCGGCGCGGCGGCAAATCTCGCGGGCGGCCACATGGGTGGTCCCGTAGGTCTTCAAAAATAGATAGATCTCACGCTCTTCTATATCCATAACCTTAGGTTAATGGATGCCCAGCCGAAGTCGAGTCTGGAAGGGCGGGGACAAAAGGGTGCCGGGGCCGCTCCCGGCAGTATTAAGCCGCCTTAACCGGGCGACCGTAAAACGTTTGGTCGAGGCAGGCGAACTTCCGTGGGAATCTTCATCATTCAAATGGAGCGCCAAAGGCAACATACGAATGCGCCGGCACGGTGAAAGTAAAAGTCGTGCGTTGTGCTGGCGGCGTCGGAGTTGTCGTTGTCATTGCCTTTGCCTTTGCCGGGCCAGTGCGCTGGGTGTCTCGGCCGGTGAGCAAATCATGAATGTGCGCAATATTACCCGTGACCGACACTGTCACCTCGGCACGGGTGGGCAGGTAGTTTTGTACGATGAATGCGCCGTTGTCGTAGCGGAACAGGGCGACCTGCGCCGGAGCGTAGTCCAGGCGCACAGGTTCGGCGGCAGCGGAGCAGAGTACGCGCCGAATCTCAGAAAGGACCATCGGCGGAAAAGCGTAAAGGTCGGCGGGATCGTTGGGGACGGTCAGGACATATAATTTGCCTCTGGAGTAATCGCACGACAGCAGAATGGGATAGGTCGTGCCGCCGGGCGATATACCAAGGACATCGCCCCAGGCGTCGTGGGTGAGGATGTTGAAATATTTGATTTCGGGAATAAAAAGGTCGCGCGGGGCTTTGGTGGCGTCACTTGCGATTGACGATGATCCCGGTTGTGCGGCGCCGGGCGAACCGCGTCTTCGGAACGGCGACCCGGGCCCGCTGGCATAGGTGAACCGTTCTATCGGAATCGTATTTCCGGTCGTTTCGATTTCGCAAATGTCTTCCAATCCCGTGCCCTGCATGGCGCGCACAAAGCCGGAGGTGACGCACACCGATTTGCCGGCTTCCAGTTGGACCTTTATTTTTCGGATGATGTGAGGATCGGATTTCGACTGTTCGGTCAGCAGGACCATGCTGGCATCCGCCGGAAATTTTGGAAAGATGTCCATGGGCAAGCCGATCATGCCCAGGTAATCGTGCAGGAATTCATCGCCGGTCGCGTGATAAGGCGTGTAGCACTTAATGCCAACGGGTTTGCCAACGCGGGCGAGAATCGGATCAACCTGTCCGAGGGTGTAACCGGCAATATCGGCAAATGTAGGGTTATCGTCCGGCGGAATAGTCTTCAGGAGTTCGTTAAAGTTAAGAGAGGTCGGTTCGTTTGCCCACGGGCGATTGGTGATGCTGATGGCGCCGCGCGGGATTTCGGAAAGCATGCCGGCGTAGTTGAAACAGCACATTTCCGGGCAACGGGCGAAGACGGTATCCAGAAGTTGTTCGGAATACCGGTCAATCGGGAACGCGCCGCTCTGGTCGACCCAGCCGCCCTTGTTCACTCCGCCATCGCGTTGCGTTGATGCCGCGGGCGCGGGGTGCAGGTTATCCATGAAACGCATGATGTCGTAGCTGAGATAGGGCTGCAGATGCTGTTCCTGTCCCACCCAAAGACGGGATTCGGTTCCGGAAAACATCCCGTCAGCGATAAGCGGGACTTTTTCGGTGTCATTGCCCAGGCCGGCATATTGATCGTACCAGTTGGCCATTTTGATGATGACTTTGCATTTGGGATTTTCGGCTTTGGCTGTATCAACGATGAGGTCCCGGGTGGCTTCGCGCATCGTGTCGAGGCGATATTGTGTCCAGGAACGGCGGCCTTTCGCGCGGATGTCATAATCGGTCTTGCGGTCGAAAAAGAAGTAATCGTCCAGCAGGATTTCATTGAAATGGCGGGCGGCAAGTTGAACCGCCTTTTTTGCGAAGGCGCGATTCTCGGGGTCGGCGTAATCAAAGCCCTGATAACCGTTGGCTTCGCTCACGCTGAAGGCCAGTCCGCCGCAGACTTCCACGCCCCGGGACTGGTAAAGCCGGATGAGCTTATCGAGGCTGGCTTCATCCACGAGGGTATGGTTGCGCATGACTTCGATATAGATTTTATCGACCTTTAGATTGCGCGTGAGTTTGGCCCAGGACCGGGCGGGGTCCAAATCGCCGTTCGCCAGGCTTTGAACAGTGCGTTGCGTTGCGTACGTGGAGACGATAAAGCTTTGGTAATGGTTTTGCGCGCTCGCGGGAATCACCCACGAGGCCAGTATTAGAACGGCCGCGATCCAGGAACGTGAGACCTTGAGAGCGTGAGAGCAAATGAATCGCTCGCTCATTCCGGCCGGCGCAACGGTTCTGTTCGGCAAGCCCGTTAGGATGGGCGTCTCCCGCCTGATCTGCGTTTCAATTTCCAGCGAAACGGCATTTTCCATAGTTTTTTAAAAGCTGTTCGGTGAATATTATTCGAAGGCGTGCAGGCACGGAACCAATGTTGCCTGTATTAAACTACGATTCGGATTTCCAGAAGACGGATGAGGAGGCGTGACGAACGGCCATCCTCGGCGTCTAAGTAATAGAATCTAAAACATCTTTGCCGTGACTCGAAAGGCGTAGGTTAATGATTCAGACTTCCAGTCCTGCATCGGTATTGGAATTTTTGTCCCTTGCCGGAGCGACACGGCGAAGATTAACTTTAGGAAAGATGAGAATGGTTGAGGCAGTTGTTGCGACGGCGCTGGCTTTGTCACGGCGCCGCAGAAGCGTTTTCCAGGAAGTTATGATTCTATCGAACAGAGCCTTGTCCCCCGGTGGCAAATGGTCTGGCCTTGCTCCGACATTTTCAACCAAGAGGTTTGTGGCCGCGTGAGGCTTCATGCCCGAGCTCACTTCCCATAGTCCAGCGGAAACCGAGGCGTTTGGAGAGAAATTCGGGCGGGCTGCCAGGAGCGGATGGGTTATCGCGCTTTCGGGCGACCTAGGCGCCGGCAAAACCCAATTCGTCAAGGGCGTGGCGCGAGGCCTCGGTATTTCCGCGCGCGTCCATTCGCCCACGTTCGCGCTCGTTGCAGAATATAATGGCGGTCGGCTCAAGCTTCATCATTTGGATTTGTATCGCCTCGAAACGCCGGAACAGATTTTGTCCGCAGGCATCGAAGAATTTTTGCAGCCGGACGGTGTTGCCGTGATTGAATGGGCCGAGAAGTTGGAGGAGTTCAATCAGAGAATCGTGACCTCGCCTCCTGCATTCAAAAAAGTGGAAATTGAAATTCTAAGCGAAACGGACCGAAAAATTACTTATGACGATCCTGGCGCTTGAATTCTCATCCGGGCAGCGAAGCGTGGCCATCGCCGTCAATGGATCTGTTTTACATGAGGCCATCGAAACGGGCGGTCGCGGTGTGGCCGCTTTCGGCATGATCGAACGCGTCCTTGTGGATGCGAAACTTGAGCGTGAACAGGTTCAGGGAATTGTCGTCGGGCTCGGCCCCGGCTCATACACCGGCATTCGCGCGGCCATTGCGCTTGCGGAAGGCTGGAGACAGGCTCGCGATGTCAGTGTGGCGGGCGTCAGCAGCATCGAAGCGATCGCGTCAGTGGCGCAATCGAAAGGAATATTCGGCCCGGTGACTATCGTGGTGGATGCCCAGCGAGAGGAGTTTTATTGCGCGAACTATGACATCACCCAAAGCAGTTCGACGGAAACCGTGCCGCTTAGGATTGTTTCCCGGGCGGAGACAATGTCGCTCAGTCAAGGCCGCGCGATTATCGGTCCCGAAGCGCCAAAATTTTCCAGTGGCCGCCTGATTTTCCCGGGCGCCGCGGCCCTGGCAAAATTGGCGGGGAACCGAAAGGATTCTACGTCCATGAAACAGTTGGAGCCGATTTATCTGCGCGAGACTGCATTTGTTAAGGCGAAGCCACCCGGATTTCTGTGACACGAGTCTCTTGAATTTACGCTAACGGAGGAATTTAAAAAGAGGGCAACCGAGGTGGCTGCCGTCAAGGCTCACGTCGTCAAGGTATTGAACATAGTACAAACGTTCAGGTAGCCGCGGAAGTTCATTACGGCGAAAATATGGAAAATGTTCCAGTGTCGAGAGAATTGCCTTTGGCCATATCGCGCTTGCCGTGTCATCGCTTTCAGTCTCCTTTTGCTTATGACGGGCGCGATTGTTGCGACCGCGCAGGGCCGTTTGACGCTGAATTTCAATCCGGATTGGAAGTTCATCAAGTCGGATCCCGCCGGCGCCGCTGAGCCAAAGTTCGATGATTCGGGTTGGACGACCGTTTCTACGCCGCACACGTTTAACGACGTGGATACGTTCAATCATTTTTCGCCGGGCAACATGCTCGGCGACACAAATCAATGGAGTGGGCGAACCTGGTATCGAAAATCCTTCACCTTGCCCGAATCCGCGCGCGACAGGCAGGTTTATATCGAGTTTGAAGCCGTCCGGCAGGTCGCCGACGTCTATCTCAACGGTCATCGCCTCGGTTCATGTAAAAATGGATTTGTTCCCTTCGGTTTCGATTTAACGCCGTTCGTCCGTTTCGACCAGCCAAATGTACTGGCTGTCATGTGCGACAACAGCTTTATCGTGAGCCAGACCATGGACCCGCCCATTTTATTATCGGCCTATGAAGAACACCTGAATGCCACTCTTCCGTCAGACGTGGATGCAGTCCAGGCCAACCAGGTTCCCTGGAATAACCCGCAGTGGCATCCGGCAATGGGCGGTATTTATCGCGATGTGCGCCTTTATGTGACTGCGCCACTGCATATTTCACTTCCACTCTTCGATTTTTTGCGAACCGCC
>DASYZW010000056.1:0-4220 GCA_035945915.1 Verrucomicrobiia bacterium
GCCGTATCGGAGGCAATTTGGCCATTGTCGCAAAACCTTAATTAAAAACGCAAGAACCTCGATGGATCGGGCGGCGTCGAGCGCCGTAGATTCAATTTCGTGCCTTCCAAAATAACCCAAGAACTAGAATAGAACCCGCGAAAGATATGAAAACAAAGTCGCTCCACGTTTTCGCGCTGTCGTGCCTGATTCCATTGGCGCTGACAGTCGCGAAAGGGCAATCGGTTTATTCCAATGCGGTAATGAATCTTAATCCCGTCGCCTATTGGCCATTGCAGGAGACGGCGCAACCGCCGGCGGCGGATATCGAAACCAACTATGGCTCCCTGGGGCCGATCGCCAATGGCTATTACGCCAGCGACGCCAATGTCCTGAAGGGATTTCCCGGGGCAATTGTGGGTGACAGCGATACTGCGGTTGAATTTACGAACAACAGCCAGAGCTTTATGATTGTGCCGAATACGGACAATCGGGTTTCATTGCCGGCGGGCGGTCCCCTTACGGTGGAGGCTTGGGCGTTTTCGACGGCAAATCAGCAATATGTTGCCCTCGTCAGCCAAACCGGACCGATTGGCGCGGGCGGCAACAATGCCGGAACCAACTCCGCCGGCTGGTCGTTGAATCAAAATTGGCTTCCCTATAAAGGCACGGGCAGCGGCAACAACAGTTTGTACGGATTCAGTTTCCACGTCTTCAACGGTGTGGGTTCCACCGGCGGCGCGGAAGCAGACGCGGTATATCCCTTCTTGAATGGCTCCTGGTATCATATCGTCGGTGTGTTCGACGGAACCAATTGCTCCGTCTATGTCAACGGTGTCAACGCCACGACGTCCCAAATCCCGATGACCGGCTCCTACGTTCCGGACACCTGGGACCCAATCGAGTTTGGCTGCAACCGCGGCCTCGGCGCCAATTCGTATCACGGCGGGATTGACGAGGTGGCCATTTATACGAACGCGCTGACGTTCAACCAGGTTTCCAATCATTACAATGTCGCAGTTCAGAATATTTCCGGGACTTATTTTTCGACTGTGCTGGGAGATAATCCAGTGATGTATTGGCGTATGGATGCCCACGCTTATTCGTTGCCGGCGCCGAATACTTATCCGGCAGCCGCCAACTACGGCAGCCTGGCATCCGGAATCACGAATTTCAACACCGCCGGTCATTTAGCGGTGTATCAGCCGGGAACTCTGCCTGGCATGGCGGGGCCAACGTTGCCGGGCTTCGGCAGCTTCACTAACGCCTGCGCATTTAACGGCTTGGCCGGCGGCGTGGATGCCGGCTATGAACCGGCGCTCGACCCGACCGGCAATACCAATTCGTTCACGGTTGTTGGCTGGTTCAGGGACAATCCTGCTGACAATAATGGCCGGTGGAACACTTTGGCCGGCCACAGTGACAGCTCATGGCGGGTCAAGCTGAACAACGGCGTCGCCCACTGGAATTACGGCGGAGCGGCTTCGCCTGACCAGGTCATTAGTCCTTCTACCGACAACATGAACGACGGGAACTGGCATATGTTCGCCTGCATTTATGACACGACCAACGTCACGGAAGTTCTCGACGGCTATTATACGTCGCTGGCGGCATCAACGAATAATATTGCCGGACGATCGACCATGGACGCATTTTTGGGCGCCTCGCCGGATTATTCGCAGCCGACCAATTATACCTACAATACCGGCCAGCAGTATTTTGCCGGCAGGCTGGCGCACGTGGCGTTCTTTAACAAGGCATTGACGGGCAGCCAGATCGCGAATTTGTATACCACCGCCACGGAAACGACCACGCCGGCCCCGACGATTACGGCGCAGCCATATCCTTATCCATTTGTTCGAACGGTCGGGGGCGGTGCTGGAAGTTATATTTATGAAGCAGTTATCGCGCAAGGCACACCCGCTTTGTCATATCAATGGTATTTCAACACCGTTTCCAATTACGCCGGAGCCACGGCCCTGGTGGACGACGACGTTAACTACACGAATTCGCGTACTTCCCAGGTCACGATTACCAATCTGACAGCCGCGCAGACCGGTTATTATTATTGCGTTGTCGGCAACAGCTTTGGTTCTGCGACCAGTGGCATTGTCTATGTCCAGGTCCAGATGTCGCCGGATATTACCTCCCAAACTCCTTCCGGGTCGTTTAGCGCTTATCCAAATCAAATTTCTTTGCTGTCTGTGACCGCCATCGGCGCGTCCCCATTGACCTATCAGTGGTACACGAACGGTGTGGCGGATACAACGGCAGGGACCGGACCGGCCTATTCCGCGACCGCGCTGGCCAACGGGACGACGTATCAATGCGTCGTCGCCAATGGTTCAGGCACGACTACCGGCGCGCTGGACACGTTGACCGTGCTTCCTTTCCCCTCGAACATTGCCGGCAGTCCTTATTCAACGGACATCCTGGGATTGAATCCAACGGCTTATTGGCCCATGCACGATACCGGCGCGCAACCCTATCTCGGGGATATCGAAACGAACCTCGGAAGCCTTGGCGCGATTGGAAACGGCTATTATCAGGATTGGAACACCCCGGTGGTTACGCATAACGTTCCCGGCGCCATTGCCGGCAACTCCGACACCGCCATCCAGTTTTATAACGTTCCGAATGACGCCATCATCGTGCCTCACACCTCGCCAAAGTTGACGATTTCGTACCCGTACTCATTGGAAGCCTGGATTAAACCGCAAGCGGACAATGCCGGCGGCGTTGGCTCCTATATGGTCATCATGGGCCAGGGTGGCGGCGGCGGATTAGACAACCACCCCGGACGCGCGGGCTTTGCATTGCAATATTCGGGAACCCCGCAATCCTTTAGTTTGGTCATTTGGACGAATAGTGCTAACGGCAACAGTTATGAGCAAAAGACGCTCGCCGCTTATCCGCCAGGCGTCTGGTATCACCTGGTATGCACCTATGACGGCTCCAACGTAATCTATTGGGTCAACGACCAGCAGGCCGGCTTTGGCACCTTGCAATCCGGTTTTCCGTCCCAGATGCTTCCGGATTCCTGGTCTCCGTTCACGATCGGCGCCGGCCGCTGGGGCAACGCAGGCTGTTCGCAGCCGTTTATTGGATCCATGGATGAAGTGGCTGTTTACACCAATGTGTTGACGTCGACTCAAATCCAAAATCATTATCTCGCCGGGACCACCGCTGGTTCCAATTACTTCCAGACCGTCCAAAATGATAGCCCGATCCTGTATTACCACATGGACGCGCCCCCTTATGTGGCGCCGCCTACCAATGGCTGGCCGGTCCTGACCAATTATGGTTACGCGGCCGTGAACGGCGTTTATGTGCCGAGCACCATCCCGGGCAGCGCGTACGGTCCGGCTGTCGCCGGCCTGGCCGCTACGAATGCCATGCCGGGAAACCAGGTAAGCGCGTACGCGGATGCCGGAATTTATCCCACGATAAATCCGGTCAATAATGATTCCTTTAGTTGCACCTTCTGGTTCAAAGGTAATCCTGCGGATAATCGTTGGAACGGATTAATGTCCGGTAACGACGGCACCTGGCGCTGCCTGCTGAATCCTTCCGGCCAGGTCCAGGGCCACGGAAACGCGGACACGGCCAGTCCCATCGTAAATAATGACGGCCTTTGGCACCAATTCGTCATGACGTTCCAACCTTCCAACGGCATCGTGCTTGGCGTGACTCCCAGCACTGGAATGTTCGGCACGAACAACGTTTACGTGGATGGAATATTGGTCAAATCGTCCCTGGGCGCCGGTACGAATAATCCCGCCTCCAAGCCCGGACCGGACGTCCTGCTTGGCAACGAATATGGAAACAGCGACCCGGTGACCGGCAGTGGCGGTCGGTCTTTGGCCGGTGCGATGTGCGAAGCCGCCTTCTTTTACCACCAGGTCCTCACGCCCGCTCAGGTGCGGTCGTTGTATGACGCGGCTAAAGTGCCTGCCTTCATTGCAAGTCAACCCAGGTCATTGGTTGTCAACCAGAGCGCAAACTTTACCAACGCTATGGTTGGAGACGGCAGCGATCCACTGGCATATCAATGGTACTATAATTCAACTTCCAATTATCTTGGGGCCACGATGATGTCGGACAACGTGCGCGTGACCGGCACGGCTACTGCCACGCTTGTTGATAACAGCGCCGCCATTTCGGACGGCGGCTATTACTTTGTGATTGTGACGAATAACTATGGTTACGCCACCAGCTCAATCGTGAGCCTGACGGTCAAT
>DASYZW010000057.1:0-1661 GCA_035945915.1 Verrucomicrobiia bacterium
GCCGCTATGGAGCCAGTTCAGGACCGCCTCGCGTTTAAAGGTTTCGTCGAATTTCCGGCGCTCGGGGACAGATGTTTGTTTCATAGTCTGGTCGTTCATTATTCACTCGATTCTCTGTCCGTCAATTCGAAGCAACCTCAGTGTCCATCCGCGGTGATTAATGTCCTTTGTGAGATCTTTGCGGTTAAAAAATGCAATGTCTTGCTCTCCGTGTTCTCCGCGTCCTCCTGTTCAGCTCCCGATTATTCGGTAAATTCTGTAAATCCTGTCAAAATTTCCGCGTTCTCCGTGTCCTGTTCGGTTAAAAAATGCAATGTCGTTTTGACAGAATTCACAGAATGAACCGAATGCCGGCATTGGACGGGAGGAACGGGGCTTATCGCACTGGGAATTATCGGGAAGCACGCATCTTTGTTTATCCGGGTCCATCCGCGGTGATTAATATCCTTTGCGCTCTTTGAGATCTTTGCGGTTAAAAGAAATCAATGTCTTGCTCTCCGTGTTCTCCGCGCCCTCCTGTTCAGCTCCCGATTATTCGGTAAATTCTGTAAATCCTGTCAAAACCTCCGCGCCCTCCTGTTCAACCGGCCTTCACTTCGTATCAGCCGTTTCATGAAAGGGCTTGCCCGCTTGATACAGTTCAAGCAGTTGCTCGTCCGTCGTAGCGATGCCGATTTGCCCGTGCCTCAGTGCCAGCGTCCGCGCTTTTTGCGCGTTGGCAATGGCGGCATCGAATTGCCCGGCTTCGGCCTCCGCGGCGGCGAGTGTCCCAATAAAGAACGCCTGTTTATCCCCGGTCAATTCGCACGCTTTGCTGGCCAGTTCCACTGCCGTCTTTCCGTCCCGCAGCCGGGGATTCGGCGCCGTGGCCAGCAGCCAGGCGGCGTTGTTCAACGCGTCCACGCAATTCGCGTCGTGGTCCAGGGCGGACCGGTAGTGGCCCAGCGCGGCCGCATATCGGTGTTTGGCGGTCAGAAATTCAGCCAGGTCGAGTTCACTTCTCGAATCCCGCTCATTCAACTTTGTCGTAAGGACCAGGATTCCCGCAACGATGACGGCGAGCGGAACGACCATGACGTAAAAGCCCTTATTGAAACGAAGCGCCCCTTTCGGCGCTCGTGTTTCCATGTTCCTAATGATCCATTTGCCCACGGCAATGCCCGGCAACTCAAAAACATGGCGCCACAGGCCGCTGACCAGGATGATGATCACCCATGCGACGATGAAATAAAGAAACGTGGCCACCCCGGGACGGTATGTCCCTGGAATCACGTTGCTCATGAGAAGGGAAATGGCGTTCAGAAGCGGTTGGTGCAACAAATAGATGCTGTAGCTCCACAGGCCGATTGTTTGGAAGATATTCCAAAAAAATGCATTCCGCCGAATTTCCGGCGAACCAGGCGCGGTGGAATCCGAGACGGTTAGAGCCGGCTCACTTCGATTGTTGCCCAGCAGCCGTGAAACCGCAATGGCGGTTACGAAGGCCGAAAGCACGAACAGAAATGGCAGGGCGGGCCGAACGAAATAGCTCGCGATCGTTACCAGCAGGCTGGGCACCAGGGGAATCCTGGCGAACGGCAGCGGCTCGTTTTTCAGGAACGAATCGGCGATTCGAGCGCCAAGCGCCCAACTGAACCAATAGCCCAGCGGCGATGCTGCCA
>DASYZW010000058.1:0-1600 GCA_035945915.1 Verrucomicrobiia bacterium
GTCACCACCACCTTGAGCGAATCTTCCGTCGGATGCGCCGCCAGTGCCACAGCTTCAGCCGCCTTTTCAAGCGGGAACCGATGGGTAATCAGTTTGCGCATGTCAAATTCGCGCGAGAAGATAAGCCGTCCCACTTCATCCTGAATCGTAAAATCCGCCGCATAGCTGCCCATCAGGTCCTTTTCATCCACACAAATGGACGCGAGGTCCAACGGATACAAACCGGACGTCGGCGTTTGGCCGTCACTGTTCGCCGCACCGGTTCCGGCGCGTTTCGTATGGGCAAAGAGCATGATTTGGCCGCCACCGCGCACCATCTGAAGCGCCTGCCGAACGGCAGCGTCCGAGGGCACGGCAATAACCGCGGCATCAAACGGGGCGGCACGGTTTATGGACGGCGTCTTGCCGCGCGCCGGCCTTGGGAAAAAATTCGCCGGAATGGGAATGCCGCCATCGCGCGGTTGCGCGTTCACGGCCCATTTCGCGCCAAACTTTCGGGCGAGCTTAAGGCGGGATTCCAAAAGGTCGGTTGCCAGCACCTGCGCGCCGCGAAGTTTCAAAAGTTTTGTGAACATCAGGCCGATCGGTCCCTGCCCGGCCACGAGCACGCGGTCGCCCGCCAGAACATTGAGCCGATTGACGGCCTTCAGAACGGTGTTCAGCGGTTCGAACATCGCGGCTTCATCGAAGGTATTTCGCGCGGGAATCCTGACCACACCGGGCAGGACAAAAGGCATGACGCGAACGTATTCAGCAAAACCGCCCCCCGCGGGCTCGAACCCCGCCGTTATTCCGGTGAGCTTATTTGTCGGGCACTGGGCGAAGGCGCGATGACGGCAAAAATGACAGACCATGCACGGAACATGATGATGCAGGGCGACGCGGTCGCCGACTTTCAGGACAAATTTCGGCGCCGACGGTGGCCGCACGGGCAGGCTCGTTTTGCCAGCCCCGATTTTAACGATTGTCCCGGCGGTTTCATGGCCGTAAATGCGCGGCGGCGGCAAAAGACCGTAATGGATTTTTTTGATATCCGTGGGGCAAACGCCGCAAACAGCGACTTTGACGAGGAGTTCGCCATCGCCAATCTCCGGCGCCGGGACCGTTTCGAGGCGCAAATCATTAATGCCGCGATAGACAATCGCGCGCATGGTTTTCGGAATCTCGAACACACGACAAAACTAGATTAAATTTCAAAAATGAAAAATTAAAATCGCCTGGCGGCCGGCCGATCCAAATATTTCTGTTTTCAGCCGTTGCGTCCGATTATGATATAACCGTGCAGCGATTCATCCTGCCCATAATATTTGTCGTGGTATTCGCGGTTTCGCGGATTCCGGGGCTGTTTCCGCCGGACTTCAGCCCGGTTTACGCATTGGCATTTTGCGCCGGCGTCTATTTTCAGGGCGCGATCGCCTGGTGGCTGCCGCTGGCGGTCATAGCCGGCACGGACATTGGACTGAACGTCTTTTATTATCATATCGGCGCCATCCGCTGGGACATGCTGCTCAATTACGCGTTGTATGCCGGCTTGATTGCGATGGGAAAGTGGACGGGAAAGTCCGCGCCGCTCTGGAAGCTGCTGTTCGGCGGGATCCTG
>DASYZW010000059.1:0-2271 GCA_035945915.1 Verrucomicrobiia bacterium
GGGGTTAAAACGCATGCGGCATGGACACTTTCGTCATGGAGAAGTTCGTCGAGAGTTTTGAAAACGCGTCCTCCAAATTTCCTCGCGATCTTTTTTGCGCGGGGCAATTCGGGATCATAGACACCCACGAGACGGGCGCCGGGGGTGGCAGCCAGTCCTCGACCGTGCATTTCGGCAACAATCCCCGCGCCGATAAAGGCCACGCCGATTGTTCCGTTATTGGTCATAGTGCCAGTTGATAAAACCGCGCGGCGTTTTCGCCGAAGAGGGCGGCTTCACCGGACTTATCGAGGTGAGGCTTGACGACGGCCTGGAGCGCGGCGGCGACCTGATCATACGAACCGGCCAAAAGGCAGACTGGCCAGTCGCTCCCAAACATGACTCGTCCGACTCCGAAGCAGCTCAAAACGTGCTCAACGTAAGGACGCAAATCATCCGGCGTCCAGGTTTTGAAATCGGCCTCGGTAATCATTCCGGAAAGTTTGCAATAAACGTTTGGATGCTCCGCCACCCGGCTCATCAAAGAGCGCCAGGGATCGAGCTTGCGATTTTTTATTTCCGGCTTGGAAACGTGGTCCACGACAGCGCGCAGCCCGGGAACCGTGTCCAGAACGGTCAGGACGTGAGGGAGATGGCGCGGATAGGTCAAAAATTCAAACGGCATGTCGCGGTCCGCGATCCATTTGAGCGCATCGATGACGCGCGGGCGCAAGATCCAGTCGTCGTCCGGAAGGTCCTGCAGCATAGGCCGGATGCCGAGGAATTTTGGTTTTTTCGAATAGACTTCGAGCTGGCGCGGAAAATCCGGGCTGTCCATGTCCAGCCAGCCGATGACGCCGGCAATAAAATCGTATTGAACAGCCAACTCGAGGAGAAAATCGGTTTCGGCCGTTGTTTGGGCGGCCTGGACGAGAATCGTTTTATCGATTTTATTTTTTTTGAGCAGCGGCTGCAGGTCGGGAGGCAGATAATCACGGCACAGGGCCGGGACGGCGGGGCCCATCCAATGGTAATCGCCGCGGGAGGCCTTCCAGAAATGTTGGTGGCAGTCAATTCGCATGGGGGACTTTGTATCGTTCGAGTTTCTCAAAGTCCCATGGGATCCCCAGGCCCGGCTCTTCACTCGGGCGGAAGTAACCGTCTTCCAGGATCATCGGGCTGCGGAGCACGGCGTCGAGGGAGGGAATGTATTCGACGAATAATCCGTTTGGAATGGCGGCAACGAGGGGCAGGTGCAATTCCATGACAAAATGCGGGCTGACCTGCATGTTATAGCAGGCGGCCATGTGGGCGATCTTGAGCCATTCGGTAATGCCGGCGCAACGACAGGCGTCGGGCTGAACGATGGAAACGCCGTCGCACGCGATGTAATCCTTAAATTGATGGCGGTTGAACAGCGACTCGCCCAGGGCAATGGGCGTTGACGTGTGCGCCTTGAGGGCTTTATGACCGGAGATGTCTTCGGCGGGCAACGGTTCTTCGAACCAGAAGAGATTGAATTCTTCCCACATGGCAGCGCGTCGAATGGCCTCGGCCTGCGTAAAACATTCATTGGCGTCCACCATGAGCGTGCGATGCGGACCGAGAATCTTCCGGACGGCGGCGATGCGCTCGACGTCCTCGGCCGGGTCCGGCTTGCCGACTTTTATTTTCGTGCCGCGAAAGCCGGCCCGCACAATTTCTCGGGTTTCCTCGACGAGTTGATCGAGGGAATGATTGAGCCAGCCGCCGTCGGTATTATAAACGGGCACCTGGTCACGGTAACCGCCCAACAACCGGTGCAACGAGACGCCCGCTGCTTTGGATTTGATGTCCCAGACGGCGATGTCCACGGCCGCGAGCGCGAGCACGGCGATGCCGCCGCGTCCGACCCAATCCATGCGCCGCCACATTTCATACCAGATCTGCTCGTTGTTCATCGGATTCATGCCGTTAACGAGGGACTGAATGCTCGTCTGAATGATCGAACGGATCTCGCGGGCGCCGTGGGGAATGATGCTGTAGGTAAAGCCGTGCCCGGTGATTCCTTCATCGGTATCGAGCCGCACAAAGACGACGTCCATTTTATTGAAGTGGCGGATGGCATCGCGCATGTCGCGATGAACGGGAACCTGGTAGAGATCTGCGGAAACTTTAGTGATTTTCATGGAGAATGGAAAGCCGCCTGGGCGGTGCATAGTCTTAAAAGTCGTCGGACGGAGAGATAGCGATCGTTTGGATTGAAGTAAAGAAATCGATGGCGGCGCGGCCCTGTTCCCGGGAATGCGAACT
>DASYZW010000060.1:0-3911 GCA_035945915.1 Verrucomicrobiia bacterium
AGGAATTCAACCGCGTCGCTATTGCTGGTGAAGAGAGGATATTTTTTGAAAATGGAGCTATTGGCCGGATCAAGAACATGTTCTTCCAAAGCAATCATGCCCTTCCGGCGACCGATCAAAAATAGTTCATAAAGGACTTTGAAGAGGTCCTCATAAGCGGCGCGGTTATGAGGCGCGCCTTTGACACAGGTGATCAGCCCGCGGATGATGTCTATCAGGACCTTGCGGGGAGACATGATGATCATGGCCCCAAGCGCGCCGCCTCCAATGATGATTAATTCATTGGGATGGATTAAAATAAGCAGGTGGCCTCCGCCGAATACAAATCCGCCGAAAACGCAAACAACGACAATCAATATGCCAACAACGATGATCATGAACTGTTAATAGTCCCGTGCTGCTTAACAAGCCCGGTTTCGAAGCGTTGTATGTATGCGCGGATGGAGAGGATGGCCTGCGCATGGATCTGACAGATCCGCGACTCAGTCAGACCAACCGCCTCGGCAATTTCCCGCAGGTGCAACCCTTCGTCGTAATAAAGAGCCAGCACCTTGCGTTGCAGATCCGGCATTTCCTTAATTCGGCTCAGAATAACCTGCTTCAATTCCCGTCGCGAAAGTTGCTCCAGCGGGGTTTTCTCCCTCGTATCAGCCACAACTTCATTTAAGTCCCCGGCCTCATTTTCGGACGAAACCGCGTCCAGACATACAAAAGTAGCAGGCCTGACCTCATTAAGAAGTCTGCCATATTCCGCCAGGGACACATTCAATGCCTCAGCCATCTGGGTTTCGCTGGGCGCTTCGCCGAGTTCTTGCTCGAGTCGCGCCATCATATTTTGAATCTTTCGGGCTTTCTCATGCACCGTCCGCGGAATCCAGTCCATTTTGCGCAAATCGTCGAGCATCGCGCCACGAATGCGGGTGCGGGCATACGTCTCGAATGACGCCCCGCATGCCGGGTCGTAATTTCGAACCGCCTGCAATAAACCCATAAGTCCGGAACTATAGAGATCATCCTGTCCCACGTGTTCCGGCAGGCTCATGGCCAGTCGGGCGGCAATGGATGAAACCAGCGGTAGATATTGTTCGATCAGGGCGCTTTCCGTATCCGAATCGCCACGCTGATGGTAGCGCCGCCAAAGGTCCTTGGCCGTCGGTCCCGGACCGGGCGCGACGGCTATCGAATCTTGAGTTGTGCTAAGGGACGTACTCACGGTTTAGGAGCCTGCTTGGTCTTCGGAACCGGAACGGATCGCCGGTATTGCGCCTGTCTCACAGCATCGCGCAAGTTATCCAGCCAGACGCCACTCCACCACCGGGCCAGGATCGCCGCTGCCAGGGCACACACACATCCACGCCAAAACGCAGTGGCCCACGTACAATTACCGGCCACGCTAAAACCGATGCCGATTACCAGACCGACGATGGCGCACAAAATCATAAAAGACTTCATTCCTAATCGACTGTTTAGCAATCTTGTTGCCAGTATCCGTACGGTCATGCGCAGACGGCTGAATTAGCATTTACCGGCGCTTTTTTGAGGAAATAACAGCGCCGGCTCCGCGCGCTGAAATTCGCCGGGAATTTTTTGCCCTGCGCCGAGAAAGCTAATGGGACATTTTGTGCCTAATACAAAATTCCAAAGTTTCACGCGGCGATGCTCCTCATCCAGGTGGGTAAAGATGATGTCTTCCGGCGCAAATGATTCAAACGCGCGGAATTGTTCAAATAAAATGGAACTTTCGTACGCGGCATTTAATACCAAATGAATATGCGGGTCCGGCAAGACGGACAGATGTTCACGCAACGCCGACATCGCGTCCCGATTGCGAACTTCGACGCCCGGCAAATCCACAAACTGGATATCCGCCGTGCTGTTATTGTCATCCCAGAAGCGTTGAACTGGCACCCCCATCAATTCACAATGCAATTCAAGCAATTCAGAATTGTTTGCGCTGTCGGCATCGAGCCGCCAAACGCGAACGTCCGGGTCGTTCGACAAAACCAATGACGCCATCCACTTGCACAGCGCAGTCGTTTTTCCTGATCCCGGCGGACCAATAAAAACATGAGGACGACCAGTGCCGGAGGCGCCATGCCGGGCCGGCATCCAATGGCAAATAATCAAATCCGTAATGGCAGTCCATTCGCTCTGCATCGCAGGCAACGCCTTTCCGCCATACAACAATTGCACTTTTTCTTCCAATTGCCGGCTGAAAGCGGGGAGAAGACCGTTGGATTCAAGCCAGCCAATGCTTCGCCAGCGTCCTTCTAATGACCTTGGCGCCCGCGATCCAACGTTGGCAACCCTCGCCGGAACGGCGGGCGCACGTGAAAGCGAACGTTCGATCGCCGGCAGCATTTGTTTTTGAACCGGCTCCTTTTCCGGCACGCACGCAGTCACCTCGATTCTTCCGCGGCGCTGCCAAAGCCAGGAGAACCCCTCCGGCCGCAGCTTCCGAACACTGACGATGACAGCCTCCGGACCAAGCTCTTCATGAACCTGCTCCAAAGCGGCGGTCGGATTTTCGGCGGTGATGGCGACGTATTTCATCGGTTTAATCCGTGAAAGGAATCACGGCCGCGTTTTGAACTTGCACACGCGCCGGGATTTCCGAATAGGACAGGACCGCAAGATCGCTAAACGTACATTCAAAAAAGCGTCGCAGCGCCAGCCGCAACTGGGGAGGGCAAAGAATGACCGGATGCTGGCCGGCTGAAATCATTTGTTGCACAAACTTCGAAAGCGTTTCTATCACATGCCGGGCGAGCCTCGGTTCGATCACCAGCGCAACTTCCGAAACCGACTGGCGCACGCCCTGGGCCAGTTGTTGTTCCAGCCTTGGATCCATCGTGATGGCTCGAAGCGCTCCGCTTTCGGTCTGAAAGGGTTTGGTGATTTGAGCCGCGAGAGCCCGGCGCGCGAACTCGGAAAGTTCATCTGGATTTTTCGTCGAAGCGGCATAATCCCCGACTTTCTCCAAAATGCCCGCCAGATTGCGAATCGAAATTCCTTCGGCCAAAAGATTTTGAAGAATTCGTTGCACCTGTCCGATGCTCAACTGGGTGGGGATTAATTCGTTCACCACCGCAGGATTGCTTTGCTTGAGGTTATCGAGCAGAACTTGTACATCCTGCCGGGTTAAAATTTCATGGCACCGACGGCGGACAGTTTCTGAAAGATGGGTGACAAGCACCGAGGGCGCGTCCACAACGGTATATCCAGCCATTTCGGCCGACTTCCGCTCAATATTCGTGACCCAGGTAGCCGGAAGTTGAAAAACGGGCTCCACGGTCGGCACACCCTTCAGACTGGTTTTACTATTGGTCGCATTCATCGCCAGCCAATGGCCGGGCATGATTTGCCCTTGTCCGACCGGATTGCCCTTGAGCAGGAAGCGATATTCGTTTGTGCCTAGTTGGAGATTGTCACGCAGTCGGATCGGGGGCACCAATACGCCCATTTCCTGGGCAAAATTGCGCCGAACCCCGGTGACGCGGTCCAGCAAATCGCCGCCCTTTTTGGCGTCCGCAAGCGCCACCAGTCCGTATCCCAATTCAATTTGCAGGGTATCGAGCGTCAGCAAACTTTCGATTTTGTCCGACGGTTTTGTCTCGGGGCCGGATGGCCGTGCCAACCCTTTGGTTTCACCGGGTTTCCCGTACGCTCCACCGGCCGGCCCGACGCCTGCCGCAGCCAATTCAGGAGTGCCGTGCCGATGAATCGAATAAGAAAGCATGCCCGTTAGAATCGCCAGGGTAAGAAATGGCAGCATCGGCAAACCCGGAACGATGGATAAAACGCCGAGCATGACCGAAAGAATCGTGAGGGCCTTGGGATAGAGCAACAATTGACGCCCCAATTCGCGGCCCAGATCATTTTTTGCCGTTGCCCGCGTAATGAGAATGCCT
>DASYZW010000061.1:0-3627 GCA_035945915.1 Verrucomicrobiia bacterium
ATGGATCTATGACAAGCCTGCCCGTTTCCGCTCAATGGACCAACATCATCGTCCGCGGAATTGATGTCACAAACGGACAATGCCTTGTCGCGATCAACTCGGCAGACAACGGAGGAGACTGGTGCCGCGTCGACCAGGTCCAACTGATTAAAGACGACATCGCGTACGCATTTTTGAAAGGCGGCGATATTTCCGAATTGACCTACGTGGAACAAGGCGGCGGCGTCTTTTATGAAACCAATGGGGTCGCCACGCCCTGCCTGCAAATCTTGAAAAATCATGGATGCAATACCGTTCGACTGCGTTTATACAACAATCCAAGTCCCGCAAATAGCGATTTGCCCCTGGGCATCCAAAGTGCAACGAACATTCTCGAACTGGCGCGCCAGGCCCACGCCCTGGGCTTCCAGATCGAACTGACGTTTTACTACAGCGACGGTTGGGCCAACAACGTTCCGCGGGCATGGACCAACGACACCTTCGATCAACTCACCAATGCCGTCTACATTTTCACCACCAATTTTATGGCCGAAATGCAGGCCCAGGGCACAACGCCCCAATACGTCTCCCTGGGCAACGAAATCAACAGCGCCGGGCTATTACTTCCCTTCGGCGCCACGACAAACTGGCCGCAATTAGCCCAGATTCTCAAAATCGGCTATGCGGGAGTCAAAGCTGTGTCACCCTCCAGCCGGGTCATTTTGCACATGAACAATGTAAACGCCGGCACTGTAACTTATTTCCTCAACCAGGCGCTCGCCTATGGTGTTCCCTGGGATATTACCGGTTGTTCTTATTATCCGTTTTGGACCGGATTAACCGCTGAAGAAGCCCGCGACCAGGCGGACACCGTCTATTCCACATATAATAAACCCGTGCTCATCATGGAAACCGGCTACAACTGGAGCACGAACCTTTGTACAGGTTACCCCGGACAACTTTCCAACGACGGGCCGGAACCATTCCCAAGCACGCCCCGGGGGCAGGAAGAATTCATGCTCAACTGCTTCAACGCCATCAAACTGGTCAACTCCGGTGAATGCCTCGGCGATTTATATTGGGACCCCGTATTTATTTGCGTGCCGGGCGAAGGATGGGAACTGGGCCAGCCCAATATCGTGGATAATACCACACTCTTTGACTTCGATGGAAACGCGTTGCCCGCGCTGGACGCCTTCGAATTTAATAATTGACGCCGTTCAATTCAGATGAATGATTCCTCGCTGGATCGCGACGGCCACCGCTTCCGCCCGGTCAGCAACGCATAATTTTCCCAAAATATTCTTCAGATGCCACTTCACGGTGTTCTCGCTGATGCTCAGGACATCCGCAATTTGTTTGTTCGCCAGACCTTTGACGACTTCGTGCAGGATCAATAATTCACGCGGCGTAAGCTCTTCAAATAATCGCCGGGCCTCAAGCCGCTTGGCCACTTCGTCCGGTATCCAGCGCCGGCCGGAAGCCACCGCTCGGATCGCCGGCAGCAATTTCTCATCGGTGGAATCTTTAAAGACATATCCTGCGGCGCCCGCTTCGATTGCCTTGTGAATGTCCTCATCCCCGTCCAAGGCAGTGAGCATGAGGATACGAGCGTCATTATTGAGCTGGCGAATTTCTATCGCCGCTTCAATTCCATTTTTCATCGGCATGCGGAGGTCCAGCAAGGTGAGGTCCGGGTTCCAGCGCTTAAACAAGGCGCACGCCTGGTTTCCATCGGTCGCTTCAGCCACGACCTCCATGTCCGGCTCAAGATTGACCATCGCAATCAAGCCCATCCGGACGACATAATGGTCGTCAGCGATCAGAATTCGAATCGGCGACGTTTTCTTCGTATTCAATTTGTTCATTTGTGGATTGCCGGGAATCCGGCTGGAGCAAGGGAATTTCCACGCGGATGACCGTGCCTGTCCCGGGTGTGCTCGCGACCTTTATTTCGCCGCCCACACGCTTGGCTCGTTCGGCCATGCCCAGCAGTCCAAAATGCCCTTCGTTGGGGCCGGGACAGGTTTCAGGCACAAAACCTTTGCCGTCATCCTTGATTTCCAAAACGACATTGGGCTCGCTGAAGTCCAATTCTATCCTGATGCTGCGGGCCCCGGCGTGCTTCACCGTGTTGGTGACCGCCTCCTGGCCAATGCGCAACAATGCTTCTTCAATCACTTCCGGGAGCGTGGAAACATTGCCTTTGGTCTCCACCTCCACATGAACGTCCGCACTGCTGGCGATGCGGCTTGCGCCCAGCGACAACGCTTTATACAAGTCGAACTGTTCGAGTTCCCGGCTTCGCAGGTCCCAAATGGAACGGCGTAAATCCACGCGGTTCAGACGCACCATGTTACGGATCAATCCCAAATGACGGCCCGCCTCTTCCGGATCCTGCCTGAACAATTTATTGACCGTATTGAGCTGCAATGTAATTCCAGTCATTGTTTGTTCGATGGTGTCGTGCAGTTCCTTGGCCAGGCGGGTGCGCTCGGCCAGCGTGGCCTTGAATTGCACCTCTGCTTCCTTTCTGGCGGTGACCTCAAACTTCAGCTGTTCGGTGCGTTCCTTGACCCTCGATTCCAGGGTGTCGTGGGCCTTTTGCAGTTCTTTCTGGTCCAGTTCCCGCTGATGAATCAACAGCTTGAGCGCCGAATTTCTCTTGGTCACCATGATTGTCCAACTGGTGCCAACGATAATGACTATGAGAGCCACGCCCAGCGTGTACAACAGATGCTGAGACGTGAACCAACCCGGCCGCGAGAGTACAAGCGTGTCGTACGCCGCAGGCAGCAATATTTGAAACGATTGAATCCTGCCATCCTCGGCGCTTTGCAGAAAGCAAACGCCTCTCACCTCCACAAGACTGCCCAGCGGAATTGAATTTAGTGTTCGGCTCGGCTCGGCGGTTTCCGCCTGTGCGGTAAAAACGCGATTGCTCGCCTGCAATACCAGGATCGTCTTAATTTCGGATTCACCCGTCGGCAACGTCGCCTGTTCCTCCAGCCTGTCCAGCAACTTGCCCCGCATCGTAATGAAATCCGAATGATGCAAGCCGTTGAGCAAATCATCGATTGGCGGACTAACGGCCGTAAGATTGACGCGCGAATCGGTGGTCCTCTTGATGACCGCATCTTCCAGGACGGGCAAATAATCTTCGAATTCCGGAAAACCCACCGCTTCCACGACTTCTCCTTTCGACAACGAAATCGGTTCCCGACTCTTAATTTGCAATCCGCCGGTGGCGTCCTTAATAAACAGGTCCTGCCCTTTCCTTTGGTAAATCACCACTCCTTTGACGTGGACACGATCGGCAAAAGTGCGGCTGGCGCGATACTGCGCCATGCTTGTAACGGGGGCCAAAGGCGCAAGGAACGGATCAGGCGCAGCCAATTTCTCCACGACAAAGTCCGTGACAACGGGAACGTATACATCAACCGCAATAAGATGTCGCAATGGCGCATTGTAGGCTGTCGCAGGAGTGCCGGCCACGCGCACACGCGCGCCAACGAGCTTTTGCGGATCGAGTCCCGGCGGCCGCGGAGCATACACCGGCACACGATATCCGCCGTTAAAAAGATCAAATTGAAGCAGATTCCCCGACGATTGCGCGTATCTGACAATCCCGGAGATTGAAATCCGCTG
>DASYZW010000062.1:0-2961 GCA_035945915.1 Verrucomicrobiia bacterium
CGCGAAATGTTTTCAAAACCAGAAGAACGGCTTCGCGCCATTTTTCGTCAAACGGTGTGGTGTCGCCACTGGTTGTCCAATAGCCGTGCGCCAGGCGGATGGGGAAGCAAAGCGAATCGATTTCCCATTTGCGCTCATGGACGCCGGGTTTCATCTCCGTGAAATCGGTCTTCCAGGGGCTAATTTTATTCGGGTCCTTGTAGAATGCGTTGGCGTAGGGATCCAGCAGGATGCATCGCGTCTGCCGATAAATAACCCCGGCGATCATCTGCTGCAATTGCGGATCATCTTTCATTAACGGCAAATAGGGCCAAACCTGGGATGAACTGTCGCGCAGCCACATCGCATCGATGTCTCCGGTAATGACGTACGTGTCCGGCTTTCCGTCAACCATTTGAAAATCCACGGTTGTATCCAGCGTATTCGGAAAGCAATTGCCAAACATCCAGGCCAATTCTTTATTGCCGATGGACGCCTGGACGTCCCGAATGGCTTTTTCAACCGCCGGGCTTCTGAACTTGCGTTGCGATTCAGGAATTCGGACAACCGGAAAATCAGCGGTTTGTCCCCGGGTGGCGGAACCCAGCATGAGGCCGGCGGTTGCGAGGGAAGCGGTTTGCACAAATTCTCTTCGGGTCATCATGCGGAAATTGTAAACAGGAATCACAAATTAAAAAATCAAAATGAATTTGCCCTTTTCATTTTGGGGAAGATGACAATAATGCCGGACAGGCCATGAGCGACGACGGAAACTTCCCCGGGCAATCCACGCGCCGAAATTTTATCAGGCAATCCATGCTGGCTGCCGCGGCGTCGCCCCTGATTGGCGCTCTGGCGCCCGGCGCCCAAGCCGAGCCTTCCGGACAAACGACAAAACGCCCCAACATCCTGCTCGTCATTTCCGACCAATACCGCTGGGATTTTATTCATGCGCACGGGCAAAATCCGACGGATTTCACGCCCCATCTTGACGCGATGGTGCGCCGGGGGACAACGTTCGAAAACGCGTTCACGAACCAGCCCTTGTGCTCGCCCGCGCGTTCGTGTCTGTTTACCGGCCAGTACGCCACCACGACAGGCGTTTGGAAATTGACCGGTCCGCGCATCGGCCTGCGACCGGACGCGGTCACGCTGGCCACGGTGCTCGCCGACGCCGGCTACTCCACCAATTACATCGGGAAATGGCATTTGATGGAGGTCACAAATAAGAGTGACCTGGGTTATGTCCCGCCTGAAAAGCGGGGAGGCTTCACCGGCCTTTGGCAGGCGGCCAATGTGCTGGAACTGACCTCCCATCCGTATCACGGCACGATGTGGGACAATGACGGAACGCCCCTGAATTTCGAGGGGATTTATCGAGTGAATTACTTGACGGACCTGGCCGTGCAATTTCTGCGGCGACAACAGGACAAGCCGTTTTTCCTCGTGTTGTCGCAACTTGAACCGCACCAGCAAAATGATTTAAACGGCTTCGGCCCGCCGAAAGGTTACGCAGAAAAGTTCACTAATCCTTTTGCGCCTCCGGACCTTCGTCCGTTCCCTGGCGACTGGCCGTTTCAATTGGCGAATTATTACGGCGACTGCAAAAGCATCGACGAATCCATGGGCAAGATCTTCCAGACCCTGCGGGAGCAAAACCTGGAGGACAACACCATTGTAATTTTTCTGAGCGACCACGGCTGCCATTTTCGGACACGCAATATGGAATACAAGCGCAGTCCGCACGACAGCTCCACCCACATTCCACTCGTGATCCAGGGGCCCGGTTTCAATAACGGACGGAAGATTTCCGAAATGGTCAGCCTGGTGGACATTGCGCCCACGTTAATTGAGCTTTTGGGCCTGCCAATTCCGCCGGTGATGCAAGGCCGCAGTTTTTTGCCCCTGCTCAACGATCCCGGAGCGCGGGCCGCGTGGCGGAATGAAATATTCATGCAAATCAGCGAGTCGGAAATTGCCCGCGCGATTCGCACGCCCGAATGGACTTATGTGGCGCTCGCTCCGGACGCGACCTCGCAGACGAGCGGTGGAAGCATGAATTACCGGGATTACCAGCTCTACAATAACACGATCGACCCGGCGCAAATTGTCAATCTAGCGGGCCGCGCAGACCCCCCGCGTCTCCTGCATTACGGCGGCGGCCGTTCGATGCGCAAAATTACCGAAGACCTTCGCGAACGGCTGCTCGCCCGAATGGAAGAGGCCGGCGAGCCGAGACCGGAGATTGCGCCCTGGGATTTTTATCCCTAAGCCGCTTACATCCGCGCTTTCGGTTTGACTCCCTGTTGGTTTATTTCCTTAACGATTCGCTCGATTTCCGGAATCGCATGGGCAAAAAACTTTTTAAAACCACGACAGAGATAATTCAGTCCCGGCTCGCCGTCGGGCGCGCGGATAATGCGATTTTTAGGGCATTCGCCCCAGCAATCGCTTAGAAACGCGCACTCACGGCAATAGCGGGGAAGAGTCTCGCTCTTGGCCATACCAAATTGTTGCTGGCGGCCGGAATAGACCATATCGCCGAGCGCCGCGTCATTTAAATTTCCCAGCCGATACTCGGGATAGACATAATGGTCGCAGGAATAAACGCCGCCGTCGTTCTCGACGGCCACGGCGCGGCCGCAATTTTGGCTATAGATGCACATTTGCGACGGCATCCCCATATGCTGCGCCACGAGCGTTTCAAAATGATTGACCATCACTTTGCCCAGGTCTCGATCCAGCCAGCGATCAAACACGCGGCACAGGAAATATCCCCAATCATCCGGGTCCACCGACCAATCGGTGACGATGGAGTCGGCGTTGCCCGGGCGGGCGGCCGGTTCACCGTCCCTGGGCAATGAGGCGGTGTCCCAGCGTTGAGGCGCAACCGTCTTGAAATCCTTGAATTCAACGATTGGAATAAATTGGAGGTAAGTGGCGCCCAATTCCTGCCGCAAGAAGCGGTAGACATCCACTGGT
>DASYZW010000063.1:0-7176 GCA_035945915.1 Verrucomicrobiia bacterium
ATGCCGGCAGGATGTTTCTCGGCGCCTTGATTCCGTTCTTGCTGCTGTTCATTTATGGACTCGACCGAACCTTACATCGCTTCGGCGCGGCAACAAAGTTCGTGGTCCTGGGCGTCTTCGTTTTGGCAATGCTTGCCGTGGAGATCGCATCGGATTGGCCCGCTTTTTCGAATCAATACAACTGGTTCCACCTGCCGTGACGCTTTCAGCGCGGGAAAAGTTTGCCTGGATGATTCGATGCATCAATTAAATCCTTTTTCCCCTCTCGTTTTTCCTCTTTAATTTCCCCCGGTGAGTCAAAAATTTCGCACGCTCCTGGTTCTGGGCCGCGTCTCCAATCTGCCAACAGTTTGGTCGAACTGTCTGGCGGGTTGGTGGCTTTCCTGTTTCCGCGATGGCCGTTTCGTTTCAGACGGGGCATATTTTTGGAAACTGCCACTGCTGTTCCTTGGCACTTCCGCCCTTTATGCCGGGGGAATGTTTTTAAATGACGCCTTCGATGTGGACTTTGACCGTCAGCGGCGCTCTACTCGTCCGATTCCAAGCGGGGCGATTAACGAGGAATGGGTATGGATCTATGGCTGGGCTTGGATAGCGCTTGGCGTCCTCCTGTTGATTTTTTGTGGGAAATGGACGGGAGCCCTCGCCGTGGTCCTGGCTGTCTGCATCGTCGTGTATGACGCCACACATAAGGTGATTACAGCTTCACCATGGCTGATGGGCCTGTGCCGATTTTGGGTCTATGTCATCGCCGCCTCGGTCGGATTGGGCGATTTTAATGGACGTCCGATTTGGTGCGGCGCTGCCCTGGCCCTTTACATCGTTGGCTTGAGTTACATCGCCCGGCGCGAGACTCGCCTTCCCGGACGAGGCCTGATTCCGTATTGGCCGCTGATTTTTTTAATTGCCCCGATTCTGCTGGCCATGCTGATGGACGTTAACGGTTCTCGAAAGCCGGCAATTTATTTGTCCGTCGTCATGGTCTGTTGGATCATTCGTTGCTCGCGCAGTGTGTTTTTAGGGGGCGAAATTGTCGTAGTCCGGATCGTTTCCGGTTTGCTGGCTGGCCTCGTTTTTGTGGACTGGTTGGCAGTTGCGCCGCAATGCCCGTTCGCACTGGGTGTGATTTTTGCGTTATTGTTTGTTGCGACACTCTTAACCCAGCGGATTATACCGGCAACGTAACTGCTTTCGGCGCCGGGTGTCGGCAGGATCAACCGGCAAATTGCAAATAACCATTGCCTTTACCGTTGATTGCGTTAGATTGCGACTAGTTCAATCGTATATGCAGGTTTCAAAAAAAACAGACTACGCGTTACGTGCATTGTTCACGTTGGTCGAGCATTACAACGGCACGCCGATTCCGATTCGCGAACTGGCGCGGCGCAATGATATTCCCAAACGTTTTCTCGAGCAAATTATGCTCGCGCTCAAGGCCAAGGGATGGGTGGAAAGCCTTGCGGGCATGCGGGGTGGCTACATTCTGGCCAAGAGCCCTTCCCGCATCACTATGGGCGAGGTCGTGCGCCATTTCGACGGCATTCTGGCGCCCATTGCCTGCGTCTCTTTTTCAGGCTACAAGCGATGTTCCCAGGAGCCGGTGTGTCGTTTCCGCCGCGTGTTCTTCGATATCAGGAACTACGTAACCAGTGTAATGGACCGATCGACTCTTGCCGAAGTCGCCACCGGCGCCCCCGTGTCGAAACAGGAGGTTTGGGCCGGTTTTGTTGAGGGAGAAGGAATTTAATTTCATAAAAAGTTTTGACATCAATGACTGCACGCTTAAAATACTACTAATTAAGTCGTTATTTAGAGACAGAACAAATTGCTATGACAACGATTGCAAACAAAAGCGAGCAGGTGCGACCGGCAACGGGCAACCGAACGCGCTCTTTAACTGATTTTTTCGCCCCGCTCGAGAAAATCGCCGCCGAATCGCCCAACCTTGTCGCTTACCACGACGCGCGTTTCAGGCTCGGCAGCGAAATGTACGAGCTGCGGCGATATCTTTACATTGGCCCTGAGGGGGGTGACACCCCGATTCATCTCGGAATCTTCGGCGGAGTTCATGGAGATGAACCCGAAGGGGCACACGCAATCGTTCAATTTATCAGGCTATTGGAGGCCAACCCCGAGTTGGCAAAGGGTTATTGCCTTTCATTTTATCCGGTTTGTAACCCCAGTGGTTTTGAAGATGGCACTCGCTTTTCCCGCAGTGGCAAGGATCTGAATCGCGAATTTTGGAAAAACTCCGGCGAACCGGAAGTGCGGCTGCTTCAAAACGAACTGAATTCACGATCATTCCAGGGAATCATTTCTCTCCACACGGACGATACCAGTGAGGGTTTTTACGGCTATGCGCGAGGAGCGACGCTTACCAAACATCTCCTTAAACCTGCGCTGGAGGCCGTGGAAATTTTTTTGGCCCGGGATACCCGGCCGGTCATCGACGGCTTTCGCGCGCGCGATGGGATCATCTATGACGGCTACGAGGGTATGTTAAGCTTTCCGCCACCCAGGGTCAGGCCGCGTCCGTTCGAAATCGTTCTGGAAACGGCGGCGACACCGTCAACGTATTTGAAGGAGGCTGCGTTCATCGCAGCGCTGCAAACGGTTTTGGCCGAATATCGTAAATTTATTGCTTACGCGCCAAACCTGTAAAATGGAGAAACTTATGGGACGTATCTACAACGACATCACTGAATGCCGCAAAACCATCGTCGCCATCGCGCCCTCATCGTCCGAACGCTATCTCTCAATATGGTGGTTCGCAGGTGTGAACGTGGAGAGCGACCCGATTGTCAATGAACTGGTACATGCTTGAAAAAGGCGTGGGGGCACGGTTAATGTATTGGGCCGGCAGGGCGTCTGTCTGCCGTTCAAGATCCCGTGAGATTTGCCAACAATCGTTGAACTATGGTTGGATGTTGGCACAGGGCTGCGGGGCGCGGTTTTCGCGCCCGTGGCCCTGCTTTTTTTTGGCGGGGACGCCCTTTTCGCAATTGCCAAGGCGCCACCCCACCGCGGCTTCGACGTTTGAGGCCCTCGCAAATTTCTTTAATTTTTAATTTAAATAGGTTAATTTCGTTGTTCATTTATGGATGAATCTTCAGTCAAATTGACGCACAATGAAGGACTCAAAACCGGGAGTCCGACCCTTTCGGGGAATATCGCCGCGACACTCGCGGATCCAGCGGCCGATCATTTTACCCAGGACGATTACGAATTTCTGAAATTCCACGGTGTCTACCAGCAGGACGACCGCGACCTGCGCAAGACAGGAAAAAAGTACATTATGATGGTCCGCAGCAGCGTGCCTGGTGGTGTATTGACGGCCAAACAATGGCTCGCGATGGACAGCATGGCTGGCCAATATGGGAACAACACCCTCCGCATTACGACCCGCCAGACCATTCAGTTCCACGGCATATTGAAGTCGAACCTGCGCGCTCTAATCAAAGGCCTGAATGAAGCCCTCGTATCTACGATTGCCGCTTGCGGTGACGTGAAACGCAACGTCATGGCCCCGCCCACGCCTGCCTACACGCTCGCCCGCGCGCAGGTCCTTGCGGATTGCTATCGCGTCAACGAGGAACTCAGGCCCCGCACACGCGCGTACCATTCCATCTGGATTGATGGCGTGCAATTGAATCTCGAAGACCAGGAAACAAAAAATTTTGTGGACCCGCTCTATGGCAAATCGTATTTGCCGCGGAAATTCAAAATTGCCTTTGCCATCCCGCCAGTCAATGACGTTGACCTGTTTACCAACTGCCTCGGTTTCATTGCGATTGTCGAAGATGAAACGCTCGTCGGTTATAACGTGGCCGTCGGCGGCGGACTCGGACGCAGCCACGGCAACAACCAAACCTATCCCCGCCTCGCTGATGTCATCGGCTTTATCACGCCGGACAAAGTTGTCGACGTATCCAGGGCAGTTCTTACGATTCATCGCGATTTTGGCGACCGTGCCGACCGTAAGCATGCCCGGCTTAAATATATTATCGCCGAGCGCGGCGCGGCTTGGGCGCGCGCGGAGTTGGAAAAGCGCGCGGGCTTCCAATTGGAGCCGGCGCGGCCTTATCGGTTTCTCACCTCAGGCGACCTTTATGGCTGGCGCCAGGGCGTGGACGGCAAATGGTTTTTGACCCTGTTCGTCGAAACCGGCCGGGTAAAAGACGTTGAGGGACGGCGGATGAAAACAGCGTTGCGACAGGTTGGCGAGAAATTTTCAGACATCGAATTCCGCCTTTCGCCGAACCAGAACATGATCCTGGCAAACATCGTTGAAGACGATCGCGACGCCATCAATGAGCTGCTGTTGGAACACGGCGTCAAAACGGACCTTCGCCAAACCACGCCGCTCCATGCCGCGTCCATGGCGTGCCCCGCCCTTCCGACCTGCGGCCTGGCATTGGCCGAATCCGAACGCATGCTTCCCGGGCTCGTGGACCGCATCGAAAAAGTCTGTGAAGCCGTGGGTTTGCGCGGCGAAGAAATTGTCATTCGCTCCACCGGTTGCCCCAATGGCTGTGCGCGGCCGTACGTCGCCGAAATCGGCTTTGTTGGCAAAGCGCCCGGTCGTTACCAAATCTGGCTGGGCGGCGACCTTGGCGGAACGAGAATGGCGCGAATCTGGAAGGAAATGGTCAAGGACGCCGACATCGAAAGCGAATTGCGTCCGGTTTTGACCCGTTACGTGAGCGAACGCTTCAACCGTGAAAGCTTCGGCGATTGGTGTGATCGAGTTCTCCTGAACGAACCAGCCTCGGCTTTTTCAATTTGACGCGCGCCAGCCGAGCCTGATTTTACGTCCGTTTCCGTGGAAAACGGTTCTTGAAACTTTTTTTGGGTTGCGTATCCTATGCGCCCGAAGGCTTTAAACTTTTACTTTTACAATATCATCACATGAGCAGAGGAAGAATGGGAATTTTGGTCGGCGGTGGTCCCGCGCCGGGAATTAATGGTGTCATCGCCGCAGCCACTATCGAAGGCATCAATAACGGATTTGAAGTCATTGGCTTTCGCGACGGATTTAAGTGGCTGGCCCAGGGAGAAGCGCTCCAAAGCAAGCCGTTGGCGATCCGTGATGTGACGGGAATTGCGCTCCGCGGCGGTTCAATCCTCGGAACCTCCCGCACCAACCCAACGAAGTCCGAGGAGGCCATGAAAAACCTCTTCCACGTCTTCGACGAAATGGGCATCACTGCCCTGGTCACGATCGGCGGTGACGACACCGGTTTTTCCGCGAGCCATGTTGCGCGCCGCAGCAACGGCAAAATTCGCGTCGCTCACGTTCCCAAAACTATCGACAACGATTTGCCGCTTCCCGGCGCCACCCCCACTTTCGGGTTCGAAACCGCCCGCCAATACGGCGTTCAGATTGTCCGCAATCTCGCCGAAGATGCCCGCACCACGTCCCGTTGGTACGTCATCATCAGCATGGGACGCGCGGCGGGCCATCTCGCCCTCGGCATCGCCAAGGCCGCGGCTGCCACGCTTTGCATCATTCCTGAAGAATTCCAGGGACGCCAGGTCACGGTGGATGAAGTCTGCGACGTTATCATCGGTTCCATCATCAAACGCCGCGCCGAAGGCCTCCACTACGGCGTTGTCGTCCTGGCGGAAGGTTTGATCGAGTCCATGGGCGAACCGGGCCTCATCAAGGCGGTGCCCGGCGGCAATCTCGAACGCTTCGGCAAAGTGCTCCGCGATGACCACGGCCATCTGCGCCTCGGTGAAATCGAATTCGGCCGGCTCATGAAGGAGCTTTTGACCCTTCGGCTCGAAAAGCTGAACATCAAAATGACGTTCATCGACAAAGACCTCGGCTACGAGCTGCGGTGCGCCGATCCCATTCCGTTCGATGCCGAATATACGCGCGACCTCGGCTATGGCGCCGTCAAATTCCTCCTCTCGCCCGAATCCGAAAAATACGGCGCCATCATCAGCTTCGTGGACGGCAAAATGATTCCGCTGCCGTTCGAAAAAATGCTCGATCCCAAAACCGGCCGCATGCAAAACCGCAAGGTGAACGTCGGCGGCGAAGCGTATGAATGCGCCTGCGCATACATGATCCGTCTCGAGCGCGATGATTTCGAGGACGAACGAAAACTGGGCAAGCTTGCGAGTGTCGTCTCCATGCAACCCGCGGAATTTCGCACGCGTTTTGGCTATCTGGCCGGCGTGAAATAGTGTCCCGTAGGCAGGCGTCCCGCCTGCCGGTTATTCCGCGGCCTTGCCGCCGAGGCTATCCAGGCCGCGGCTTTGACAAAACCATGCAGCTTCATTTCAAGCAATTGGGACGGGGCCGCCCGCTGGTCATGTTGCACGGGCTTTTCGGTTCGCTGGATAATTGGCTCGGCGTTGCGTCCAGGCTGGCTGAAAAGTTTAGCGTTCTTCTGTTGGACCAGCGTAACCACGGCCTTTCCCCCCATAGCGCGGAAATGAATTATTCCGTCATGGCGGGCGACGTCGCGGAATTCTTCGACCGCCAAAAATTGGAACGGGCGCATGTCCTCGGCCATTCCATGGGCGGCAAAACGGCGATGCAATTTGCGCTCAGTTTTCCGGCCCGGGTTGAAAAACTGGTTGTCGTGGACATAACGCCCCGGGCGTCACCCCTCGATCACGAAAAAATCTTCCGGGCGTTGCTGTCGCTCGAGCCGGGGCGATTCCAGTCGCGCCGGCAAATCGAGGAGGTCCTGGCGCCGGACATACCCAGTTTGGTCATCCGCCGGTTCCTGCTCAAAAACCTGAAATCGACTTCATCCCAAGCCTCATCCGCGCCCTCGCCTCATTTTCAATGGAAGATCCCCCTGGAATTCCTCCACCAAAACTATCCAAAGATTTGCGAGGCGATTCCCCGCCAATCTCCCTTCCCCGGACCGGCTCTCTTCTTGCGCGGCCAAAAATCCCATTACGTTCCCGAGGACAGCCTCCCGAAAATTCAGGAATTGTTTCCGCGGGCAAAAATGGAAACGATCGCCGGCGCGGGCCACTGGGTCCACGCCGATGCGCCCGAGGAATTCGTTCAACGGGTTTTTGGGTTCTTGTCTTCAGAGGCTTAGTTTATCCCGGTACTCAATCGGAAGCCTTTGAATTCGGACATTTGTTCGATTGGCGAATCTGAACACATCTTGCTTTGAGTGCACTTTTTTCAATTGCAATTGCAAA